>CALGLY010000384.1 GCA_937959095.1 uncultured Saprospiraceae bacterium | reverse complement strand
CTTTTTGGAATGCATAGCCTTAGCTATGGACGAGAAAAAAGCTGAAATATAGCGCGAAAAGATATTTTCATATACCAAGTTATTATTTTTGAACAACTCTATTCATTAGGCTCAATATAAATGATGTAATACATTAAGCTGTAATTTAGGTATCATTACTTATTTATCAAAATAAGGAGGCTGTCACTTTACTCAATAACTCCATGATTAGATAGGAACTAAGTGGCTTAGGAATGAGAAATTAATAAATGTACCACTTAAACTTGTTTGTTCGACTTCTAACTGCGTGGGCAAAAACTAGATATAACCCGTTATATTACGTCTTTACCCCCTTGTTAGAAACCAAAACAACTTCCTTTAATTGGCACATTTATTAATTTCTCATTCCTTAGGCAGTTATTTTACCGCCCCCAACAAAACCTCCACAGGATGCAAAGCCACCCGCTGCGTCCCATCCTTTATCTGATGCCGACAACTCGTGCCAGGCGCGGCAATGAGCGCATCCTTCGCACTTGCACGTACCGCAGGAAAGAGTACGAGTTCGCCAATTTGCATACTCACTTCATAATGTTCGCGCTCATAGCCAAATGAACCCGCCATCCCACAGCAACCCGATGGAATCACCTCCACCGTATAGTTTTCGGGCAAAGACAGCAACCAAGCCGTATGCGACACACTCGACAAGGCTTTTTGGTGGCAATGTCCATGCAGTAGAATGTGTTGTTTTTCTTTCGTGAATTGTTCGGGGCGAATATTTCCTATTTCCACTTCTTGTGCTAGAAATTCATCAATTAATAAGGCATTTTTAGCCAATGTTTTGGCGCGTTCCTGATCTTCTTTAGCGACTAGGCGCGGATATTCATCACGGAAACTTAGAATCGCAGAAGGTTCGATACCAATGAGGGGCGTTTCCTCGCTGATTAAAGCCGAGAAGGTGTCGACATTGCGTTGGGCGAGTTGCTTTGCCGTGTCCAACAGCCCTTTAGAAAGATGCGCTCGACCACTTTCAGGGTGTTGTATTAATTCAACGGCATAGCCTAAATGTACGAGCAATTCAATCGCCTTTATTCCAATCGGAACATCATTATAATTCGTGAATTCATCGCAAAAAAGGTAGACTGTTTTGATGGGATTGGATGTAGGATTTAGCGATTCGTAGTAGCGTTTATACCATTGTCTTAGCGGAATGCGGTGCAACTTGGGTAGTTCGCGTTGTGGTGCGACATCGAGTACTTTTTTTAGGAGTCTGCTTGTCAATTTTCCGCCTAAAACAAGGTTCGAAAAACTCGGTAAAATCGCGCCAAGCGTATTCAAGTTCGTGATGTTCGCGAAGGCTTGAGCGCGTAGTGGAATACCATGTGTTTTATAATATTGATGCAAAAATTCCGCTTTCAAGCTCGACATATCGACATTGGAAGGACATTCGGAGGTGCAACCTTTGCAGGAAATACACAAGTCCATTACCTGCTTTATTTCTTCGTGGTCGAAGGCGTTTTTTGCTTTATTTTTAGTCAAAAATTCGCGTAAGGTGTTGGCTCTTGCGCGTGTCGTATCCTTCTCATTGCGTGTCGCTTGGTAGCTCGGACACATCGTACCACCCGAAAGCGGCAACTTCCGACAGTCACCCGAACCATTACATTTTTCCGCCATACGTAGGATGCCACCGACCTCCGAAAAGTCCATCGTAGTCTCGAATTCAGGCGTAGGTACATCGCTTTCGTAGCGCAAGGAAGTATTCATTGGTTCAGCATCTACAATCTTATTCGGATTGAAAATACCATGCTCATCCCACGCCTTTTTAATGCGTCGAAAAAGTTCGTAATTTTCCTCGCCCACCATCAAGGGAATGAAAGCGGCTCGTACACGCCCGTCGCCATGTTCGCCACTCAAAGAGCCTTTATATTTCTTCACCAATTCTGCCGATGCCTTACTGATTTCATAAAACTGCTCGACATCCTCCGACTTTTTTAAATCAAGCAAAGGACGCAAATGAATCTCGCCCGCGCCTGCATGCGCATAGTAGACCGCCCGCTGCCCAAAGCCTTGCATAATGTCCGAAAAGTCGCTGATATAATTGGGCAAATCTTCTAGAGCCACCGCCGTATCTTCGATGCAAGCCACCGCTTTTTTATCGCCTGGAATATTGGCTAACAATCCCAAACCAGCCTTCCGCAACTCCCAAACGCCTTTCGTTTTCGGTGGATAGACTTTTGGCGCAGCATAGTCCATGCCTTTTGCTTCTAAATCGGCAATAAAAGCATCCGCTATTTGCTCCGCTTCTTCAGGCGTATCGCCTCGAAACTCTGCTAATAAGACTGCCGCAGGATCGCCCTGTACAAAGTCGCGGTTTTTGCGCTGTTCGATATTATCTTTCGTACAATCCAGAATGATTTTATCCATCAATTCACAAGCCGTTGGTGCGTATTGCATGGCGACTTGCGTAGCTTTTAGGCTTTCATTTACACTTTCAAAATGCGCTGCTACCACCACATCATGCGGCTTAGGCAAGGGATTGAGATGCAGTTTTATTTCGGTAGTAAATGCCAGCGTTCCTTCCGAACCACAAAG
>CALGLY010000383.1 GCA_937959095.1 uncultured Saprospiraceae bacterium | reverse complement strand
GGCGGCAATACGATTCCTGGCGATAAATCTGCTTTGACCGATGTGCATCCGAGTTTCAATTTATGTCAGGCGCGTCCCGAAAGTTTCACGCCAAAAGTAGGTGGTATCAGCTTCCTCGATGATGGGCGCATGGTGGTGAGTACTTGGGATGCAGAAGGGGCAATACACATCGTGGATGGTGCGTCGGGCTGCGATGCAGAGGCAATGAGCGTAAAGAAAATAGCGAAGGGCTTGGCAGAACCACTAGGGCTGAAAGTAGTGGATAATGAAATTTATGTGCTACAAAAACAAGAACTCACCAAACTGATAGACCACAATGGCGACGACATTATAGATGAATACGAAACGGTAGCAAATAGTTGGACGGTCTCCGCGAATTTCCATGAATTTGCCTTTGGGCTCGATTATAAAGATGGACACTTTTATGCTACGCTTGCCACAGGAATCATGCCTGGCGGTGCAAGCATGAAACCACAGCCAAAGGATAGAGGAAAGGTCGTTCGAATCAATAAAGAGACGGGCGCGGTGGACTTTATGGCGCACGGACTTCGCACCCCGAATGGCATTGCCGTAGGTGTAGATAAGGAAATTTTTGTGGCAGATAATCAGGGCGATTGGCTGCCGTCTAGTAAAATTATGCACGTAGCAGAGGGCGATTTCTTGGGGTCGCGTTCTGTCGATTTTGAAGGGACTGCTAATTTGAAGCCGAAGCAACCTGTGGTGTGGTTGCCACAAGATGAAATCGGGAATTCGCCTTCGCAACCAAGTTACATCAATGTCGGGCCATATCAAGGGCAGATGATACATGGCGAAGTGACGCATGGCGGCGTGAAGCGCGTATTCGTAGAGAAAGTAAATGGCGAATATCAAGGGGCTTTGTTCCGCTTTATTCAGGGACTAGAAGCGGGTGTGAATCGTATCGTTTGGGGACCTGATGGCGCACTCTACGCAGGTGGTGTCGGCTCGACGGGGAACTGGGGACATAACGGCAAACTATGGTATGGCTTGCAACGCCTAGAATATAATGAGCAACCAGCTTTTGAAATGTTGGCCGTACGTGCGAAGGCAAATGGTATAGAAATTGAATTTACAGAAGCTCTCAACGAGCGCGATGGTTGGGATGCAAAAGATTACGAAGTGAAGCAATGGTGGTACGAGCCAACCGAAAACTATGGCGGCCCGAAAATGGACGAAGAAGCACTAAACATCCTTTCTGTGAGTCGCTCGGAAGATGGCAAAAAAGTTTTTCTGGAACTCGATGACATGAAGGAAGAACACCTCGTTTATCTGCGTCTGCCAAATAATTGGGTAAGTGCGAATGGCAATGAAATTTGGACGACCGAATGTTGGTACACCCTGAATCAGATACCAAGCGAAGCGGGTACGAATTTTGGAACAACGCGTCCAACTTTTGCGATGAACACCCTCACCGCAGCAGAAAAAGCAGCGGGTTGGGCTTCACTCTTCGATGGGAAAACGATGACTGGCTGGCATAATTTCAATCAAAAAGAAGTGCGAAAAAGCTGGCAAGTGAAAGACGGCACTATTGCCTTCAATCCTGTAGAAAAGGAGCGCGGCGACATCGTGACGGATGCCGAATTTGAAAATTTTGAATTAGAACTCGAATGGAAAATACAGCCTTGTGGCAATAGTGGCATCATGTATTATGTGCAAGAGGGCGAAGGCTTCGATCATCCGTGGCTGACTGGCCCAGAAATGCAGGTGTTGGATAATGCTTGCCACCCAGATGCAAAAATAGAAACGCATCGCGCAGGTGATTTGTATGATATGATTGCTTGTGAGTATGAAACCGTCACACCTGCCAATCAATGGAATAAAGTCCGTATTGTAGCTGATAATGGACGTTTGGAACACTGGCTAAACGGCAGAAAAGTGGTAGAAACCACGCTTTGGGATGACAACTGGAGGCAAATGATTGCTAATAGTAAATTTAAAGAGATGTCTGATTTTGGAAAATTCAAAAAAGGACGCATCTGCCTGCAAGATCATAGTGATAAGGTGTGGTATCGAAATATTAAAATTCGAGAATTGAAGAAGGTGGAGTTGTAGGTTTTTTGCTTTCTAATTATTGAACGCAGAGGCGCAGAGTTTTTACGCTTAAAAAAAATAAAAACAAAGAGGGTATAGAGATTAAACAAAAATCCCTATACCCTCTACTTTATACTTTCTACAAATTACGGAGTAATTTAGTCTTTTATAATTTTCAAACTCAGATCTAAGCTAACCGCCGAATGCGTAAGTGCCCCTACAGAAATAAAATTAACACCCGTTTGAGCTGCCTTGCGAACGGTATTCAGATTAATTCCACCTGATGCTTCTACTTCATAGCGACCATCTACAATAGCAACTGCCTCTTCCATAAGTGCAGGCTCAAAATTATCCAACATAATGCGCGTCACTTGCCCCACTTCTAGCACTTCGTAGAGTTCTACAAGATTGCGTACTTCTATCGTCACATTCAAGTTCAGTCCTGATTCTTTTTGGTACGCTGCTACTTGTTCCACTGCCTGCTTAATACTTCCACAAGCTTCGATGTGGTTGTCTTTTATCATCACCCAATCATACAAACCAAAGCGATAATTGGAACAGCCTCCCAAATGCACTGCCCACTTCTCAATGAAGCGAATAAGCGGTGTTGTTTTGCGCGTATCTAATATAGTGACGGGTAAGTCTTCTACCTCAAATTTATAGCGATTGCTTAAACTTGCAATGCCACTCATACGCTGCATGGTATTCAGAAGGAGGCGTTCTGCTTTCAGTAAATTGCGCGTGTTCGCTTCTACATAGAACGCAATATCACCAACGAAAACACTATCTCCATCCTTCTTCAAAAACTCAAATTTCACCGTATCATCTACGGCTTCAAAGATGTGTTTTGCCATTTCGATCCCTGCAATAATACCTGGTTCTTTCACCAGCAATTTTGCTTTACTACGACTATCGGGTGGAATACAAGCTTTCGATGTATGATCGCCTTCTCCTACGTCTTCACGTAGGGCATTCGCTACGAATTCCTTAATCCAATGCTTTTTTTGTTCTAAGTATGCTGGCTCCATGATGAATTTTAGATATGCAATTTATAAGACCTGCTTTTTATAGCAAGTAGGGAGATATTAAAAGGATTTCCCTCTAATCTCCTATATCAATATAGGGATTTTCCAATTTAGGGCTGCAATAATACGAAATTTGTTAAACAAAAAAGCAGGATATTTTTAGGCTTTAGGGGAATCAGGTATTTATGGTGACATTGAACCATTTTTGGGCTTTCAAGCTGGTTGCTAAAATTTTAAATATTTGTTGATTCTGAAAAAAGAAGAAAGAGGTGTTTTCTTCGGCTGCGAAAACTTTCTCTCAAGTAAGCTTGATGAAAATCTTTCACAGCCTCGAAAATTTAAAAATTGGAAAACTTCAAAAAATAACAGACAACTTTAAAAAGAGTAGGTGTCCGGTTTTATCTATAAAAAACGACAACTTCTTTGGAATTTTGAGGTGGTTTTTTGAAGTATCTCGGCTTGGTTTATTGGAACATTTAGTTTTAGTGTAGCACAAGTGTTAGTAACATATATGGTTAGTAGGTGAATTTAATGCCTTTTCTGATAGTTATATTCACCTACTTATTAGAAACCAAAATAACTGCCTTTAATTGGAGCATTTATTAATTTCTCATTCCTAAATAAAGAAGTGTACTGATAAATGTTTTTATGCTAATTATCTTAACACAAAGTTACAAGACAATGACCATCCTTGTTCGTATATTGTTTGTTAAGTCACGACCCCCTGTTTTTTTTATAGGACGAAATACCCTTTTTTCTACATGAAGCAAAATTATTTAATCTTAATAAGGTCGTTTTAATAAAATTTTGAGAGGAAAAATGGCACTACGGTGAAAACTATGGATAGATAGCTAAATCGCCCAAATGGAACAAAATAGCGATACGAAAAGCGTTAGCTGATTTAAAACCTCTTGCTTTAAATTTTACTTGTTGAATTTTTGTGTTGATGGATTCTGCCATAGCATTACTGACTCGATGTTTGGTATAGTCAAGTAAGCCTTGTAAGTGATTGTTGAAAGTTTTGGCAACCTTTACAGCCTATTCCTAAAGAAAAGACATATTATTTAGCTCCTTTCTCGATTAAAAGAGGGTCTAGCATTAATGGTTTAATTTTTGGAAGTAGTCATTTACTGGGATTTGAGAAATTTTTGAAAGTTTGCTGGGATAAAGATAAACTAAGAGGGCAAGCAAATTTTGATATAGATAAAGACCATATTCAAATTGCTGAACCGTCTTTGTTTCCACAATTTAATAAATCTAAAAAGTTGAGACTTTTTGAAGATGACTTGAAACAAAAGGTTCTAAATCAAAATCTCAAAAGCGATAAAGAAATCTACATTCATACTATTACAAGTGGTTTTTTAGGCAGTCATACACGTTCTGTTTTGAAAGCAATGAAGAAGAGCAAGAAGATTAAATATAAGGGACGACTAGCACTAACTTATTCTGGAGTAATGAAAGATTCTTCTAGAAAACCTGTACAAATAGAAATTGTATAATAAATGGCAAGTAAATCATCAATAGAATGGACAGAAGTTACATGGAATCCTGTAACAGGCTGTGATAAAATTTCGGCGGGTTGTAAGTACTGCTATGCAGAACGTATGGCAAAACGATTGCAAGCTATGGACGTAGAGCAATATAGCAACGGTTTTCAAATAGCTCTTGCACCAAAAGCATTGGAAACACCTTATAAATGGAAAAAGCCGAGAGTCGTATTTGTAAATTCCATGAGTGATTTATTTCACCCAAAAGTGGAATTAGCATACATTCAAAAAGTATTTGAGGTGATGAATAATACGCCTCACGTTTATCAAATACTTACAAAGCGTTCAGAGCGACTCAAAGAATTGTCTCCATTCTTAAAATGGACAGACAATATTTGGATGGGGGTTTCAGTAGAACAAGAGGAAGTAAGCTATCGAATTTTGGATTTATTAGGAACATCTGCAAAAGTCAAGTTTCTATCTGTAGAACCACTAATAGGAGAAGTCAAAAATTTGTACCTAAGTGGTATTGATTGGGTCATTGTCGGCGGTGAATCTGGACCCAAAGCTAGACCTGTTAAGAAAGAATGGATTGATTTTGTGAAAAAGGAATGTGAGCGAACAGATACGCCTTTTTTTTCAAGCAATGGGGTGAAAAATTATTTAATGTTAATCAAAATGACCCAACTATTAATTCTAAACACGAACTTCATGCTAAAGGAGGGTGTGAATTAGATGGTAAAGTTTATCGCAATATGCCTAGAGCAAGTGCTATGCTCTAGGCATATTGCCTACCCCAACTTCCCCTTCAAA
>CALGLY010000382.1 GCA_937959095.1 uncultured Saprospiraceae bacterium | reverse complement strand
CCAAAAACGCATCGGGCAAATGTACAAGATCGAATTTTCCTGTAATATCAGCATCGATTACATCAGAGGATACATTAATCGTCCGAATACTATCCGCATTGAAATTCGATTTGATGTGCATCGAATCGATGCGTTCACTATAATCAGGATTACTTAATTTAAAATTCCGAATGAATGCCTCGCCTATCATTTCGGAAGGCTCATCATTTTCGAGTCGCAAATCTACTATGCCTTCCAGTTGTATATCCTGCTGCGCTAAGTTGAGGGGCTGCAAGTGTAGATGGTCAATAGCAGCATCAAAATCGAAGACGGGCGTTTCGCTAGTATAGTCTAGTTTTCCTTTAAAGTCGAGACCGATATGCTTATCTTTTAGTAGTAAATCGCCCTTAAATAATTGCCGATTTAAACGTCCATTTATTTTTGTATTTCGATAATTATACCCTCTAAATTCAAAGGATTGTATATCAGCTATTAGGCGCGCATCGGCGGTTTTTCCTGTCAGTCCGCTTCCTTCTTCTACTTTAGAAGTGAAGGTGATTTTACCAAAATCTTTATTATCTGTCCAACGTTGAAGATCGAAATTTTTGAGTGCCAATGCGCCAGAATAGGTCGCATCATCCAAGCCTTTGGGGGAACGATTGAGCTGAATATCCAAATCAGCATTGCCCAATTCCGATTGCAATTCCCCCGAAAGGATGAGGTCATTATAGAGAATATCGAAGCGACCGCTATAGTCTAAGTTGCCTAACTTATCAAAGTTGGGCGGCAGATCGAATTTTGGAATCAGTCGACGCAAGGTAGCTACGCTCGTATTCAGCGATTGGAAGCGTACATTGAGTAACTGCTGCCCGGGACTAGTCAAATTTCTGGCTGTGAAATCGCCTGCCACGCGGCTGCCATCTTGCAAGCGCACCCGTAAGGCACGCCCTCGCATATTATTGATATTTCCATTAATATTCCCATCCAGATTGAGGCGCAAACGCTGATTTTTACTGAAAAAACTATTATTTTGGAGGGCAGGTGCGAAGGTCATAATATCATCGAGCCGCACATGCGATTCCTTGAAGTTGAGTTGCATTTTCACCTTATCAGGGAATTTGCTGAAATCGCCATATTCATTATACTTAAAAATCAGCGTATCGCCGAGACTCGTATGAGGTGTCTGTAGGCGCAAGCCTAGCAATTCGACGCGTTTATTGGATACCAAAAAGCGTTCTGCATAGGATGGCTCTAGCACAAAACCACTCAAATCATACAAAGAAAGGCTTCTGATACTTCCTCGAAATTCTTTATTTTCAAAGCTGAAATCATTCACGAGAGCATGAATGTCAAAAACTTCCAGATGCCGATAATTGAGGACGCTATCGGCGGTGAGTTTGATGGGTTCGGTGCGTTCATTATCGAGTTTGAAGTAGCCATTTTCTACATCGAAACGATCCATTCGTATTGTCCAAAAACTAGAATCAGGATAAACCAAATCTTCAGGCAAAGTCAGGAGCGTATCAAAAGAAACCTGAGTCCAAGTCGGCTCAAAGTTTCGGATACTTATCCTTGGTTGATCTATTTCTATCGACTTCGCATCGAAGGTGAGGTAGGGAATACTGACTTCATTGAAATGAAAAATCCCTCGATCAATATGCGTTTGAATGTCTGCACCTTGTAGTTCATCGTAGCGATTGAATCGGAAGTCGTAGAGATACAAATGCTTGACATTGAATACAAACTTACTAGGCTGCTTGTAGGCGGGGCGAATATTTTGACGTTGCTCGAAATAATCTACAATAAATTGTAGGTTATCCACGAGTTTGCCGTGTCTGCGTTTGGTGTTTAGTTCGGCATGTCGAAGCGTAAGCTCGCTAAGTTCGAGGCGTTTTTGGAGCAAGGCTAAAAGCCCCGTATTGAAATTTGCTTCTAGACTTTTAGCAAAAATGAGGGTTTCGCCCGCTTCATCCTCTACATAGAAATTTTCAAAGACGACTTTATCAAAAAACGAAAGGTAGACGCCATCTATTTTTACTTCGGTTTTTAGTTCATCCGATAGATAGCCTGTCACTTGATTCACTACATACTGCTGCACCGCTGGAATACGCAACAATAAGGCAAGCGAAAAGAGCAACACTAGCACCAACAAGATACTATATGCGAGCCATTTCCAAACTTTTTTTAGTCGCTTTGCCATGCGAGTCAGCTAGTTGTTAAGTCAATTGAAAATAGAAAATTAATAAACCTGTATGTATGGATTGAAAATCATAAAAACACTTTTTTGTAAACGCCTTATAAAAAACAGCTTACGTATTTTGCCTTTTAATAATTTTCAATTCTCCATTTTCAACCTGCCCGTTCGCGGAGCAGGCGGGTTTGTCGAAGACATTATATATGTTGAGCTTACTTAAATAACCCCAAAAGTAACTAAATAAACGCGCTAGTTCGTGGCTTTAACAGACTATTAATTTGCTTTCAGTACAATAGTTGAAGTTTATAGTAATGGGAATGTCAACTGTCCATTACTAGAACGCTATAAGCAATCTATCAAATCTTCATATACCTTTCCTGTCGGTCTAAGCTAGCAAGGATGCACTGTTCTTTCACGCAATTTTTGGCTCTTTGACAATTTTTGCCACGGACATAAATTAAATCAAAAAAGCGATTGATAATGAGCGTTTTGATTTGATTTTGTTCGTAGAAAATGCAAAAATTGTCAAAGACCCCAATTTTTTCACCTACTCCCTTAAGGATTAAGATTTCTTTATCAATTTCCCCCTCTTTTAAACTATAGATGTGCCAACCCACGTTTCCAAAGCATAAAATGAATACGAATGTCGAAAACTTTCACATATATCTACTTATTTCTTACTTGTTATGGCGTACAGGCTCAAGTGCAATACAAATCCTTATATACCCTAGAGCAAGCCATAGAAAAATGTGATAGCGATAAGCTTCAAAATAGCTACGTTGCTATGGCAAATGGCATAGTACAGAAGTACACCCCCAGGGGTAAACTTGCTTTTGAATATAGTAATAACACCCTTGGCGAAATTGGCGTATTGAATGCAACTGATCCTTTCAACATTACCTTGTTTTACCCTGATTATTTAAGCGTTATTTTCTTAGATAGAACCCTAAATGAAACCCAACGCATTGGCTTACTCGATGCCTATATTTTTGAAGCACAAACAATCGGTGTATCTACCGAAAATCAGATATGGGTATACGATAGTTATGATTTTAGATTAAAAAAGATAAATCAGCAAGCCACTATCACCTATCGCAGCGATGACTTAAGTCTTTTACTACAAAAAAGCATCCATCCCACACAGATTCAGGAATACGAAAATAAAGTCTACGTCAATACTTCCGAATCAGGCATTCTAGTATTTGATAGTTTCGCCAATTACCTTACTCGCCTCGATTTCAAGGAAGTAGAGTACTTTCAAGTCATCCAAAATCAGCTCCTATTTTTAGAAGACGATAGCCTCCACAGCTATCATTTGCAATCCAAGCTAACCAGTCCTGTAGCTTTACCTCTCGAAGTAAAAAAGATTAAGCAATTCCAAATTCAAAAAAATAGACTCTATCTCCACACCGATGCAGGCTTACAGGTGTATAGTTTTGAATAAAAAAACTTAGTTTCGCGCTGTTATTTCGTAGTAACCAATTTTTTTTTGAACGCAAAAACGCAGAGAATATTAAAAAAAAATTCTGCGCCTGTCTGCCGACTTGTCTGCTGCAAGCAGGCAAAGGCAGGTTCAAAAAATAAAAAGAAGTTATTGCTACGCACCACTATTCAACACAATCTATGGAACATTCATTCGCATGGCAGCCCGAACACTTAGAAATAAGCCTAGCAATAACATTACTTACATTAGGCTTTCTGATTTTTCATTTTTTCTATTTACCAACTAGCCCTGCTTGCACCTACCTTATCCGAAAGCATGGTGCAGAAGATGGGCATTTGCGACACATCTTGCTGCGTCGCATAATAGGTGTATTGGTGTATGGTGTCATTCCAGCTATTGTGTTTTTTAGTTGTACGCCTTATACTTGGGCAGACTATGGCATACATTTCAGATGGTATCCATCCATGTTATATTGGATAATAGGATTAGTCATCGTCATTTTTTTTCTGACTCGAAGCACGGCTAAACAAACCGAAAGTCTCGCTATTTATCCCGAAATAAGACATGAAAGTTGGGGGAAAGGTACACTCCTGAAAAGTGTGACGACTTGGATTCTCTATTTCATCGCCTATGAGTTGCTCTATCGAGGATTTTTCCTTTTTGCCTGTGTGCGTGCAATAGGCGTTTGGCCAGCTATTATTTTAAATTGTGCCTTCTATTCCATCACCCATATCCCGAAAGGTGAATTAGAAGCCGTCGGTGCAATTCCACTTGGTTTCTTGATGTGCTTTATGACTTTGCAAACAGGCAGCATCTGGCTTGCTCTTTTCGCTCATGTTGTACTCTCTATGATGAATTTATATTTTTCCTTGAAATACCATCCGCAGATTTTTTATGTGGGAAATCGGGTGTAGATACCTCGGATATTTGTGGTTTAGCACTTTATTAACACTTGTCATAACAATTGTTTTCCGACTAAAGAGCGCTCTGCAATTTAAGTACTAAAACATAAACAATTTGGCAATGAATCTGAGGATATTTTGGCTCGATATAAGGCGAAGTTTGATAGATTGAGATAAGGATCAATAAAAAAATACAAGTAAAATCTCTATTTAAAGCTTAAAAACCAAATTAAATCTCAAAAATAGATTTTTAACTAGTCATATATTTGTCAGTATGAAGTATTTGTTCTAATTTTGATTTATCAAAAATTGGTTAACCAATTTATTGGTAAACCAATTTTTGCTATTCTAATTAGTAAAATACCGATTACACTATTCCCAACATGTTCTTAGTAGTTAGTTAAGCTATCCGACATTATTAGTTTGACTAAGGCAAATTAAAATAATAAATTAGCCATTTTATGCTGCTCTTTTTTCCTCTAATAAAGCTTAAAAAAGCCTTATTTAGCTAGGCTATACGCGCCTGCCTGACGGCAGACAGGGTTTTTGAAAATTTATTAGAACAAAAAATGACTAGCCTAAAATGACCAATTTATTAATTTAACTTGACTAACTATTTAGGACAAGTTAGAATGCTATTTTCTTCAATTAAATTCACTAAGAACTTACGGTAAAATACTATCCCCTGTTTTTCCTGAAGTATCTTAAATCTAATCAAACATGATTACTCGCTTACTACTACCACTGCTATTGCTGTCCTTTTATGCACAGGCACAAGTGACCTTGGATGCAGACGGGCCAGCAGGTGTTCCCACTTACGACCTCATTACTAATGTACTGGCACCAGGCTACAATCCAGTTGAAGTACCCGATTGTGGTCATGCTGCTTTTGGAGATCATATCACTGAAGTTTTTGATACTGACTTAGGCGATAATGCTTTTCAATTTTTTATTCATGTCAATGAAGACGATGATCGTTGCGGAAGTCAGGATCGACAACGCAACGAAATCAAAACTTACGACCAATCGCCAGCCAACTTGCTAGGCGTAGTAGGAGAAACCGTAGAATACAAATGGAAATTCAAGCTCCCTGCGGGTTTTCAATCCTCCTCAAGTTTCACGCATTTGCATCAGCTCAAATCAGTAAATGATCCTGATGATAATATGCCGATGATTACCTTCACGGCACGAAAAGGTACACCTGACAAATTGGAGTTACGCTATGCAGAGTTCGGCTCTCAAAGCACCATTTACTCTGCTGACCTCGATCCTTTCAAAGGCGTAGGGGTGGAAGCAGTAGAGACGATAACTTATACTAATCCAGGTTCTTATTCAATAGATATAAAAAGAGTAAGCGATGGCGTTTCCTTATTTCAGCATAGCGATAACAATATCAACGTTTGGAGATGTGGCGCAGATTTCATCCGCCCAAAATGGGGGATTTACCGCAGCCTGAATGTCCCAGCTGATTTGCGGGATGAAGAAGTGCGTTATGCAAATTTTAGTATTACGGAAACGACTACTTCAGGTGTAGGGGTTACGGGCGTTTCTTTAGCACCAGCTACTGCAACTATGGATATCGGCGACACCGAACAATTAACGCCAACGATTAGTCCTGCAAATACAACCAACCAATGCGTGA
>CALGLY010000381.1 GCA_937959095.1 uncultured Saprospiraceae bacterium | reverse complement strand
CTCGCCTTCCATTTGGGCAGTAGTTAGTGGACAGTCGAGCCAAAGTCTACCGTCCACCTGTGCGTGATTTGCAAAAATTGTCAAAGAACCATTTAAGTTTCTTTTGATGACGGTCAGTTACAAAGTGAGTTATCTTACTCTTAATCACGTTTGTAGATGACAGCCATTTATAAAGGACCGTTATCAAAAGAAATTTAAATTTACAATGTAATAAGTGCCAGTTCATAAGCCACACAAATACTTAGACATGAAAGTATCTAGCATTTTCTTTAAGCTTATACTGAGTTACATTTTTCTTCTTTGCGGGAGCACTATTTATGCCCAGACCTACATCCCAGGCAACATTTACTATGATGCTACAGGTTTTGTAGAATATCGCCCTGGCACACTACCAATCATCATTTCCACGCCGCATGGTGGAGGTTTAGAACCAGATACAATTCCTGATAGGAGCTATGGTACATTAGTAAAGGATGGTTGGACGCAGACCATAGGCCGGCGGATGTATGATGCCATATATGACCAAACGGGGTGTTATCCGCATTTAATCAACAATCTATTGCATCGAAAGAAGTTTGATGCCAATAGAGATCTTGCTGAAGCAGCGGATGGAAATCCCACCGTAGAGCAAGCATGGTACAATTATCACGCCTTCATTGATCTTGCAAAAGACCTAACTATTCAAAAGTACAATCGTGGGTTATTTTTGGATTTACATGGTCATGGACACACTATTCAACGGGTGGAATTAGGGTATCTTCTATCGGGGGCAGAGTTACGGTTGTCAGATGCTACACTCAACACGATCACTTATATTGAAGAAAGCAGTATCCGAACCCTAGTAGGGGATAATGTGAATGGGCATACACATGCAGAATTGCTAAGGGGAACAAATAGCTTCGGCACTTTACTGGATAATGCAGGTTTTGCTTCTGTACCTAGCATAAATGATCCAGCACCCGCTATTGGTGATGCTTATTTCAGTGGAGGTTATAATACAGTAAGACATGGCTCGCGAGATAATGGAGGAAATATTGATGCAATACAAATCGAAATGAATAGGCAAGCTCGGGAGTTTCAAACACAAGCCATTGCAGAGGCTTTGGCTACTACCGCAAAGCAATATATGGATTATCAATATGATGAACAATGCTTGATACAACTATCCCCAAAGGTGTTTTTGCAAGGGGCTATAAATGGTATACTCATGGACGATAATCTTCGGACTAATAATATTCTTCCAAGTACGGAACCTTATACAGCACGGGGTATCACAGGTATAGAAAACGCTAATAGTAGTGTTAAATCTGGCGTATTTAGTGTAACAGGCAATGATGCTATTGTGGATTGGGTGGTCGTAGAATTGAGGGATGCTACTACACCAAGTACTATTTTGAGCAGACGTGCTGCACTCTTACAACGCGATGGCGATGTCGTAGATGTGGATGGTGTGACTACCGTTCCTTTCACTAAAGTAGGAGCGGATAATTATCATGTATCCATTCTGCATCGCAATCACTTGGGTGTGATGTCAGGTACAGCCATTCCTTTGTCGCATTAGTATCGCATTGTAAACTAAGATTGTACAATTTCACATGCAATTTTTTTGAACGCGGAGACGCGGAGAAATAGTAGAAAAAATACTCCACGCCTCTGCGTTCAAAAAAATAAAAACTACTTCACCTCATAAACAATGCGCGCAATATCTCTGGCTAATCGTTTCATTTCATCACCAGAGCAAGAAGAGAGGATAACGATTCCTTTTTGAGCATTTGGATAGATGGAATAATCTGCTGCAAAGCCATCCATTTCCCCAGAGTGTCCATATACGCCCATACTTCCAAATTGAACAATGCCATAGCCGTATTTAACGGTTGTATTATCTATGATAGCGCGCATATCATTGGTCAAAATCAAGCTACTTTTCTTTTTCTCTTTATATGCCTTGAGTTGTTCCAGTAGTAAGTTGGATAAATCCGCACTAGTACTAAAAATACCAGAAGGCGGTACTAATTTACCCATTACCCAAGGTTCTATTTCCAATAGTCGCTTATCTTTTCGATAGGCAGTTACCAAGTTTTCAGGATTTAGTACGCTTGTTGAGGTTTGCGATAAATTATATCGCTCTCCTACATAGGTTTGCAAGAGCTGTTCATAGGTTTTGCCTGTAGCGCGTTCTGCGAGGTAGCCTAGCAAGGCAAAGCCAAAGTTGGAATAGCTATATTCGCCCCTTTTTTTGATACGTATTTTCTTTAGGTCTTTTTCAAAATCCAAATCGCTATAATCGTAAATGAACGCCTTATTACCCTTTCTTTTCCTCCTCAAGGTTGGACTATCGCCAGGTAAACCAGAACGATGATGCAGCAAATCGCGCACCTTAATGGGCTTCAATTTAGCAAGCGTTTTCTGCGAATAACTAGAAGGCAAATAGTTTGTAATGGAGGCATCGGCTTGTAATTTTCCTTCCATCAAAAGCTGATTGATAATGATGCCTGTTAAGGGTTTGGAAACGGAGGCGATTTGAAAAACAGAATGTTCGTCCACTTTTTTATTCGAGGCGCGAGCAAAGGTGCCTTTATGGATAAAATTAGAGACTCCATCACTCACAATCGCTACGCTCATCGCAGGAACATTATACTTCGTTATATAGGCATCTAGGAGGGCTTCTATTTTAGTGAAATCCTCGCTAGATAAATCTTCGGGGGCAGCGGATTTTTGTGCATGAAGGGTGGAGTAGGAGAACAAGAAAAGTGTTATAAACAATCGAAGATGACTCATTATTAATTCAAATTTACTAATTTATAAAAATTCAAATTTGAATCAATTCTGGGAGTAAAACCAGAGAAAATAGTGGAAAGGGGCGAATTCTAGGCTATTAGGGACGAAATTGAGGCAGTGCAGAAAGCTGTTTTTTATACGTATCGGAAACGGCTACTTCTACATGCGTCAAAGAGAGGGTTTTGCTATTCTTCCATTCGATAAAGTGCATCGGATTGATGAGGCAAGACCTATGGATTCGGACTAAATTGGGTACTTCTTCTAGTACTTTTTTGGTGGTAGTTCTTAAAAGTTTTTTGTGGAGTTCGCCATTTTTCTGATAGTTTATTTCGACATAGTTACTAGCACTTTTTACACAGATCAAATCAGCAAGCGGAATATTCAAAACATCTAAATGATTTTCTCCTGAAAGTAAAATTTTTTTCCCCTCCTTTTGAGGTTTTGTTCCGTATTTAAAAACACTCCATCGGGCAAAAAAAATAAGCGGCAGTATTATCAACATAAAAGGCAAATAAGTGAACCCAATAAATCGCATTAAAGAATATTCGCCTAAAACCCAATCGGATTTATAATATACATAGCATGGAAAAAAACAGATTAAACAAACAATTACAATAAGTATGAGTTCTGCTAAAATATTCCAATGAATGAATTTTTTATAGATCTTATTCTGAATCGGAATGATGCAATAGTAAGACAAACAGAAAAACAAAGCATAAGCCAATTGGGATTCTACTCGCCGATGAAAACTCAATGGAGAAACATCGAAGGGACCAATAGCAATAAGGAAGATATAAATCCATAGACCTAGTACGAAACCAATTAATAAATGATATTTGATATGTGGTACAAAAGGCATTTCAATATGAATTAAAACGATTAGGCAAAGTGGAAGAATAAATTAGTCATTTTAGGCTAGTTATTGATTTCGTTTTACTTATAGGTCTGCAAGATATGAACAGCTATTCAATAATTCCTTGTTTCATAAATCTAAAGAGGCATTAGTTTTTCTAATAGATATCCTTTCTCCTTCTCAAATAGATATTTCGTACTTTTGGGCGTTTCTATCTACTAACTAAACAAATCACTCAACATGAAAAGGTTGTTTCTGATTATCGGATTGATAGCCTTAAGTATTCCTAGCACCTTCGCGCAAGATGCGATTACGCTAGAGGATATTTGGGAAACTTATAGTGTATTTGCACGCCGCGTTTCAGGCTTTGATTTTCTGAATGATGGTAAAAGCTACACACGCCTAGAAGAAGGAAAAGTGCAAGAATATGACTTTACTTCGGGCAATTTCACGAAGACCGTTTTTGATATTAATGAGCTAAAAGATAAGGCGTTATTAGCGGATGGCTTGGATAGTTATTCCTTTAGTGAAGATGAAAGCAAGATGCTCATTAGTACTAGTACCGAACCGATTTATCGTCATTCGAGTAGAGCTAATTATTTTGTTTGGGATAAAAAATCAAAGAGCCTAAAGGCACTTTTTGATGGAGGAAAGCAGATGTATGCGACCTTCAATCCTGCGGCAGATAAGGTAGCTTTTGTGCAGGATAATAATTTGTATTATAAGGACTTGAAGACGGACAAAGTAACTCAAGTCACGAAAGATGGCAAATATAACCACATTATCAATGGAGCGTCGGATTGGGTATATGAAGAGGAATTCGTATTAGTTCGTGGCTTCGAGTGGTCGCCTGATGGGAAGAAAATCGCCTTTGTGCGTTTCGATGAAAGTGCAGTGAAGGAATTCACAATGCAGATGTACAATGATGATTTGTACCCTGAACACGTGACTTTTAAGTATCCGAAAGTAGGTGAGGCAAATTCAGTAGTGACAGCACATATTTACAATCTCGACAATAGAAAAACGAAACAAGTAGATACAGGCGGCGCAGAAGAAATGTATTTGCCGCGCATCCGTTGGACACAAGACCCGAATACGCTTTGTGTCTTCCGCATGAATCGGCATCAGAACGAACTGGAGCTGTTATTGGCGAATGCTAAAAGTGGTAGAACGACCTTATTACATAAAGAAGTAGAGGAGCAATACATCAGCGAAGATATCTTAGATGATATTTCGTTCCTGAAAAATGGGAAAGAATTCGTGATGACGAGCGAGCGCGATGGCTGGAAACACATCTACCTCTACAGCATGAAGGGTAAGATGAAGCGTCAACTCACGAAGGGGAATTGGGATGTAAGCGACTTCTATGGCATAGATGAAGAGAATGGCTCGATTTTCTATCAAGCAGGGAAAGAATCGGCTATGCGCCGACACATTTATACGGCCAATCTGAAAGGCAAAAAAGAAAGGCAACTCTCGAAGAAAGCAGGCTGGAATGTTGCAGAATTTAGTAATACCTTCGATTATTTTGTACTGACACATTCTACCATTAATAGTGCGCCTACTTACGCAGTATACACGCGCGAGGGCAAACTAAGCCGCGAACTAGAAAACAATGCACGCCTTGCAGGGCTTCAAAAGAATAAAGGCACTACGCCCGTAGAATTTTTCGACTTCAAGACGAGCGAGAATGTAGAACTCAATGGCTGGATGATAAAACCTGCTGATTTCACAGAATCGAAGGAGTATCCCGTATTCATGTATCTCTATGGCGGGCCAGGTAGCCAACAAGTGACCGATAGTTGGAAAAGTGCCAATTATTGGTGGTTTCAGATGTTGGCGCAGCAGGGCTTCATCGTAGCTTGTGTGGATAATCGCGGGACAGGTGGACGTGGAGAAGGCTTCAAAAAAATAACTTATCAGAAACTTGGTCATTACGAAACCATCGACCAAATAGAAGCAGCAAAATATTTAGGCAACCTGTCCTATACGGATAAGAATCGTATTGGAATTTTTGGCTGGAGCTATGGCGGCTATATGTCTTCACTTTGTTTACTAAAAGGTAACGATGTCTTCAAAGCAGCTATTGCGGTGGCACCTGTGACAAGCTGGAAGTGGTATGATACCATCTACACAGAGCGTTTCATGCGAACATTAAAGGAAAATCCAGATGGGTACAAGGATAATTCCCCGATTTATTTCGCAGATAAACTGAAAGGGAATTACTTATTGGCACACGGTA
>CALGLY010000380.1 GCA_937959095.1 uncultured Saprospiraceae bacterium | reverse complement strand
GCACAGCTTGAAGAACAGCGCACAGCAAATGCCAACTTAATAGATGAGAAAGCACAAGCTATAGCTGATGAGCAAGCAAAATACGATGCTTTAAATGTAGAAAAAGCACAAAGCATTGGCAATTTGGAAGCGAAGTACAGTGAAGTTCTAGCAAATTTGGAAGAGCAGCAAGCAGCAAATGCGACCCTACTGATAGAGAAGAATAGCGTGATAAATGAATTACAAACACGCTACGATATGCTCATTATTCAGCTAGAACACCAAACGAGTGGAAGCACCGCCTTAACGGATGAGAAGAACAGAATTATTACAGAACTGAAAGGAAAGTATGATGCCTTAGTAGCGCAACTAGAAGCGAAAATTGCAGCTTACGACCAACTAAGCCTGCAACTAGGACAAGAGCAAAATTCCTACGCTGATGTAATCAGTGCTAAGAATAATGCCCTTGCAGAATTGCAGAACAAGTACGATACACTACTCGCGCAGCTTGAAAAGCAAAACAATACCAATGATTTGCTTAGTATAGAAAAGCGCGAAGCAATGGAAGCATTGCAAGCAAAGTATGATAATCTAGTAGCACAAATCCAGTATCAAGAATCGAGTACAGAAACCTTGATACTAGAGAAAAACAATGCGATACAAGCATTGCAAAACCGCTACGATGGTCTCTTACTTCAGCTAGAGGAACAACAACAATCGAGTGATCAGCTCACTAGTGAACGAACGAGAGCTATTAACGATTTGGAGCAGAAATACAGCAAGCTAATTCGCCAAAGCGAACTACAGGAAGCAACTGTGAAAGCCCTCACCAATGAGCGCGACCAACAGAAGCAAAGCCTAGGCGAAATAGAACGAAAGAATATGGAATTGCTAAAGCGATTAGATGAAACCCAAACTTTGCTAAGAAACCTAGAAGGAGACAAGCACAGTTTAGGCAGTCGTTTGGAGCAACTGAATAAAGAACGTGATCTGACTACCAGTGAGTGGGAAAATCGTTTCCACACGCTATCTTCTAGAAATGAGGAGCTATCTCGCGAATTGAATAGTGTAAAGGATAAGTGGGCAACTACTAGCCTAGACTATGACCGCTACCGCGACCAACACGATGGCAATATAGGCAACTTGAAATCGCAAATAGATAGTTGGCAAACAAAGTACAGTAGAATAGAAGACGATATCAACCGTCTACGAGAGCGTGTAAACAGCGAACAAGATCGAGCGAACAAATACCAGTCCGAACTGCAAATGCTACGCAATAGCAATCAGGAAATGACTGGAGAATTAGGAAACCTTCGTCAAATAAGCGGCACTTTAAAATCTGATTCTGAATCATACAAGCGCCGATATGAAAGTTTGCTAGAAGCACAACGAAGTACGACTATCGTAATAGAAAAAATAGAACGCGAACGTGATAAGCTACAAGCGGAATACGAAAAGTTGAACAACCAATACATGACGGTACAAAACAACTCGGAGTATAAGTCGCTGTACGAAACATTGCTTGCGGGACAAAAGAACTACGAGAACGTAATCGACGACTTAGAGCAGCAACTGAATAAATATCGGAACAATCTGATTTAGGACTGTGAAAAAATTAGAAACGTCGCTATTCGGAAGCCCTTTACTTCCTCTACCACCTAGCGATGAGATTTACATGAACCACCTGCACGCTATATGCGCTGCGGGTGGTTTTTATTTTAGAGCATGTTGAGGATTTTCAGTTTGTAAAAATCCCCAACATGCTCCAAAACCCTCCGTGTCTCTGTGTTCAAACTCGCCGCTCCGTGAGCTGGTAGATGACATACAATAAATTAGCAAACAAAAGCAGCGCCACGCCTTGATGCAGCGCACCATATAAGACAGGAATACGCCCGAAGCAATTAATAACCGTCAGGACACCCAATAAGAACTGAACGCCCAAAAGCACTAGAAGCGAATACGTCCCCTTCCGAAGCCGCGCTGAAATATCTGAACCAAATACCTTTCGAGCAAATAAAAGCATGATACCGACCAGCAGATAAGCCATGCCACGATGTAGCACTTGTACCCAGCCCTTCATAGCTGCCGATGATTCATAATTTAGTACATCTGCGTCGCCAGCACCCAGCACACTTAGTAGGCGATTGCCTTCCACGAAAAAAGGAAAATAAGGATGAATCAAGCCTGCGCGCATACCAGCCATCAGCCCGCCAAAGACAATTTGGAGCAGGAGGAAACCAGCCACTATCCAAGCAAATCGACGAAGCTCCCCAAGATGAGCATCGCGAATGATGGGCTGTGCTGCTTTGATATGTGTCCAAAATAAATAGCCAAACAAAGCTGTAGCAATGGACAAATGCCCTACCAATTTATAAGCACTCACCCAGGTTCGGTTGTCCTCATTCAGTCCACTGGCTACCATTATCCAGCCGAAGGTAGCCGCCGCTATAGCGAGCAGTATTACAATCCCTAGGCGACGAATCAGCCAACCAGGCATCCATTTCTTCCAGAGGAAAAATAGAAAAGGAATCAAAAAGACAAAGCCCATGAAACGCGCCCACAGGCGGTGCATATATTCCCAGAAGTAAATCACTTTAAATTCTGAGAGGGTCATATCTGCATGAAGGCTTTCGTATTGTTTTTTGGCAGCTACTTTATACATTTCAAAAGAAGCGGTCCATTCCGTTTCGTTCATGGGGGGTAGTGTGCCTTGTATCACTGCCCACTCCGTGATGGACAAACCTGAATCCGTCAAGCGCGTGATGCCTCCTACTATGATTTGTACAAAAACCATAAACACGCCAATCATCAGCCAAATCTGTACAGGGCGTTTTATTATTTCGGATGTAGCTCTCTTTGTCATAGATAAATTATAAGGATGTATGCACTAAATAATTTACGAAAGTATTTCATACACAATCCTAATGAATCAAAACCAAAAATGTTTTGTTTCCGAACAATGTATTTTACACACATCTAATAGGGTATTATAATATTCTTTTATAATTTTTTTTTCAAATCCTCTTATTATTAAGGCTGTTAGTTTGTTAGGAAAAATAGATACTAAATATTAGAATAATCAATTCTTAACGATTCAAGGAGAATAATCCACTACTTATACACATGCTAAAGGATATGTCTATCAGCAATTTATAGCTTTATCCACTTTGCTGTGAATAGTTATTCTATGGATAAATAGGCAAGAGTGCAAAAGTGAATTAAGGAATAAAAAGTATGCTTTTAGGTGGAGTAATTCACAAAAAAGGACTGTTAGTAAATTTGTAATTCACAAATCATGCTCTAAATGTGAATGAATGTGTAAAAAGTCTAAGTTATTAGTGAACTTATCCACATTAAGATTAATAAACTATGTTTGAAAATGAGGCACTTAGAAAAGTGCAGAAAAATCAAATTCAAAACAAATAGATAGCAAAATTGTATCTTTTTGTTTTGAGTAAAAATGTGAAAAGAGGTTATTAACAAGTGTGGAAAATGTTGATAAAAATAAACCAATATTTATAATCGATTGATAATCATGTGTTTTTAAACTGTTGATAAGTGTGTGGAAATGTGAATAACTTATTTTGGAGGCGAATTTTCGCTTTCTATTGTTGATATTATACAGGGAATGCAGAAATTTTAGAGCTTGCTAAAAACGCCATATAGTATACTAATAGGAAGCTTAATTTGGCAATTTTTATAGCAGATGTAAAATAGAAGTTAATTCAGTTCAAATTTGTTTATAAGAGAGGCTAAAGGATGGAAAAAGAATAAATTTATGGTTTATCAAAGCGTAAAAAATAAGAGCGGGAAAATGGTTATTAGCCATTTTCCCGCTGATAAGTAGAAAGTCAAGTTAAATGAAGATTTAAATTTCTAAAAGTTCAAGCTGCGTAGCTTCAGCTAATCACATCCTAAGTGTTCTTTTGATATAAAATCATTATTTGGAATGCACGCGCCCGAATTGACACTCGTTGGTTGGTAGCGTTCCAAGTTTGGGTCATAAAGTGCACCTTCTATAAAAGAGACTAAATCTGTAATATTTTGTTCGGATAAATTAAGCGGCTGGAAGCCCTCTGCCAATTGACTGCTCGGTACTTCATCGTTTTGAGCTTGTGCTGCATTTTTATAGCGAATAACTTCTTCGATAGAAGTAAAAGTTGCGCCATGCCCATAGAAAGGTGAATCCTTCAAGTTGTAGAGTTGTGGTACTTTGAATTTGTAATTATCCGCTGGGTTTTTCGTGAAGCCTCCTCTACCCAATCGCGCCGCATTATCTGCGGTCACATTGAATACGCGCTGTGGTGCATCCACCAAATCGCCCATGCCAAGTGCATGAAAATCCATGGTGCTTAGTGCAGGATTATTATGACAATTCACACAGCCTGCCTCTCCGAAAAATAATAACGCACCACGTTTTTCTGGTCTATTCATAGCGGTCATATTGCCTTGTAGCCATTCCTGAAAAGGAGCTTTATTGGCGAATAATGTTCGCTCGAAAGCTGCTATTGCTAAGCCCGCTTGCTCTAGGTTATAGCGTTCCGTTGTGGGAATATCTGGAAATGCAGCATCAAAAAGTTCGGCATAGCCCACCGAATTCATCATCTCTTCTGTACAGTCCATGCGATGGACACCCAATCCTGCTATTGCTTGAATTTCCAAACCTTGATAGCCTAATTTGTTGGTAGCTAGAGGAGTTTCTGGAGTCCATTGAGCTTCAGTAGTACTATTTAGACCAGTCGCCCCAAATTGTCCATTCCAAAGCATTAGTTCTTGGTAAGCCGCATTCATAGCAGAGGGAGTGCGAATTGGTTGCACATCAATTTTGGATGCTGGATAATCTGGTGATTTACCCCTGCCCTCTCCGTGCACTCCAATACCGAGTCCGCCATCGCCTATGCCTTGTGCTTTGCCCGCCTGAAAACCTGCCGCTGCAAAATGACAAGAGGCACAAGAATAAGTACTCGCTCCGATGGCCAATTCTGATTTTACCGCAAGAGCTGCTTCATGATAAAGCAATTGTCCTAAATGTACTTTTTCTGTAGTTATAGGATTGAGCGGATCCTGCGGAATACTTGCAAAGGCATTACTAGCAGGGAATTGAAAATGTGATTTATCGGAACCACCTACTTCAAGCGCTGCATTTTGGAGGACCTCATCTAAGGCAATATCTAATGGATCAGCAATTGGCTCTGTTGCGAAGTCGTCTGCTTGACAGGCATAGAAAAGGATACCTACCAAAAGTAGTAGTGCTGCTTGTACTGGGTGCATGAGTAATAGATTATAAACTTGAATCTTAAAATGTCGTAAGTTAGACAATTATTACCTAAGACTTATTCCCAATATCCTGAATTAGGTTTTTTATTTTTTTTATTAAAATAATGAATTAAAAATGGAAGTAGTTGGTTTTTATAGCTTTATAGCTTATAGAAAAATAAACTTATTTGAATAACTCTAATGAAACCAGCCAAACTTAATATATGTCATGAAAACGTAGAATAAGTAGTGAGACAAAAATAACATGACAACTAATTGGGTGCTATTTTTTTCTGAATTGAGGCGCAAAAAATTGAATTATGCCTTCGCATAGTGATAGTTTTTGCAACGAAAAGTCAGGAAAAAAGAGTTTTCAAGAAGTTGTTAGATTATTTTTGTCTCATTACTTAGCTCGACTTTAGCCTTTTGCTATTAGCCCTTGGCTGCTTAAAGTGACAAGGTCATAAGGTTATTTTCTTACACTCCTTGTAAAACAACGAGCGTGATAAGGCTACCCGTCTAAAGTTGCCGAACAGTGACGTAGCACTAGTGGACAGGCGAACTTACAAGTCGAATGTCATCAACTTAAGAAGATTCATCTGCTAATTTCCTATTAGCTGATGAATTCTTTCCGCGTTAATCAAGCATTTCAATTTAGAAGCTGATGGGAAATCAGCGTCTAAATCGCTTAAGTTGACGACAGTCGAACTTAAAGTCGCCCGTCCACGATAGGCAACTTTAGACGGGTAGCCCGTGATAAAACTAAATATCTGATTTATAAACACTTGTAGCTAAAAGCCAAAAGCTAACTGCCAATGGCTAAAGTCGAGCTTAGGAATGAATACAGAATAAGTTGTAACAGATTTCGAATTTATTTTGGATTTAGACGAGGCAAAAAACGCAGACATAGCAAGGCTATGGCGAGTATTTTTAACGAAGTATAAATTCAAAAGAAATCGAAAAG
>CALGLY010000379.1 GCA_937959095.1 uncultured Saprospiraceae bacterium | reverse complement strand
CCTTTTGCAAGATAGCGGCTCTTGAGTTTATTAGAGTGGTAGGTGTAGCTGCATCGCGTAATTCTACGACGACCCAATCTGTCATTTCATCTCCTCCTGCGCCAGGCGCAAAAGAAGCAGCAAATCCTATTCCTGCATTTTGCAAGCCTGCAAAACCAAGTGCGGTATATGGTTCAGTTGCGGGAATTAGCGTAGCAGTATTTAAGTCTGTATTCATATCTGCACCGTTGTATGGTCCTTGTAGATATACTTTAGGAGCTACCGTCACTCCACTTACAGTTACAATTTCTTCATAATCCGAGCGATTACCGCATTGATTCATTACGGTCAATTTCACGGTATATGTTCCGACCATATTGTAGCTATGCGTAGGATTCGCTGTTGTACCTATCATCGTTGTGCCATCACCAAAGTCCCACTCATAAGTATCTGTTGGGTGATTGGCATTGGTAGAAGCATCGGCAAAATTGAACGTATTAACGCCGCTTGGCGTAGAAGTGAAATTCGCTATAGGAGAAGTAGCCGTACCATCTGTAATATTGACAAGTAGTGTGCTTGCTTTATAGACGGTTTCTACTGCGCCAGCCACTGTTTTTTCGTAGCAAAGTACCGTGCCAGAACGCCCTACAGCATCATCAATTGTTGCATTATCATTTGGCGCATCACTCCAGCGTACTGTGATTTCGGGCGTGCCTGCGCCAGTCAGAATCGTGCCTTTCGTGATGTCCCAGCAATAGCTAGATCCTGCATTTGGATTGGTTACCCGATAGGTACTATAGGCAGTAGGTGCGTAAGTTCCCTTACTTGTATTATCACAATTATCGAGGGCATTATAAATCGGGTCTTCCACTAAGGTTTCAATAGCTCCTGTCTGCGGCATACTCAAATCAATAGAATTATAAAAATGGTCGGCTGCTTCATTGAATACATAGTCGAAATTTTCATCGGGCATACCTGTACCGAAACTCCCATTATCACCCTCTTGTTGATCGAGGTAGAAGCCATGTTCTTCAGCGCATAAGACGTGGGCTTCCCAATAAGGCGCATTTGCACCAAGTGCATCTAAACGTTGACGCATAGGAATTGTACCATACAAATCAGGTAGCAACGCTCCTGATAAAGCACCAAAATTTTGGAAGGGCGTACCTACTCCTGCTAATACGACACTATCATCAAGACCATGTAAGAAAAGCATGCGTTCATCATCTGTTTGGCCATCGCCATCTGCATCATTACTATCATCTATCACATCGAGGATACTATCGCCATCGTCAAAGTCTTCTACGGCACTCCATAGTCCTACGCCAGCATTTATATCGCCATTGTAAGTGCTATTATCTATGGTCGCATCTGCGCCACAATCTATACAACCCAAATCGGGTAGCAAGAAGGTATTTCGCATGGTGGCAGAAGAGCGTTCTGCTTCTTCCATATAGGCTACATTGGTTGCTAAGATTCCGCCTGCACTACTCCCTGCAAAGAATACTTTACTCGCATCTAATCCATAAGCAGTCTCATTCGATTTCAGATAGCGAATAGCGGAACGCGCATCTTGTATGGCACGATACACACCTCGTATAGCACCGCCCTCACTACCAATAATCAGTAGACTGCCTGCTATAGTGGATAGCATTTCTTGTTGATAGTTGAGACTCACAGCTACATAACCCATTTTTGCCATCTCCGTGCACCAAAGCACACTTGCATCATCTCCCTTATCGCCAGTGATGAAGCCACCGCCATGCGCCCATAAGGCAATGGGACGATTCGTTTCCGTATCCGTAGCGGGTGGAAAATAGATGTCTATTCGGTGTTCTACCTTTGTACCATAAGGAACATTATTCACTATTATAGGAGCAGCAGTAAAGAAATCGCGACTTCGATAGCGTTCTTTGGGACTGTTGGGATCACAATCTGCGCCTTGTGCAGTAGCATCTATGGAGAAAAGACTTATCAAGAAAAGCACCATCCAAAAGGTGCAATAGTGTACATATTGCTTCATGTTATTTCAGTTGAAAAAGTAGTACTTTGTAAAGTAGTAGTAGAAAATAACAGATAGGCTAAAAGTCGATTTTGAAGTGAGGACTTGTTGTTTAGTAATTTAAGGAACGGAATGATTTAGAGGATATAAAGGAAGGTAGAGAACAACTGCTCTCTACCTCCTGATTTTGTTTTGTATTTCCTTTTCTTCTAATTCAGATTCACAGGCATTCCTGTCATCACACCAAGGTGATTTCTGTGGCGAACCACAATATGATACATACCAGGTGTAGCTCCGATAAAGCCAACTGGCGACATTCCATCAATATCAACTACATCACCATCTTTTTGTAGGATAGCTGCTCTTGAGTCTATTACAGTAGTAGGTGTAGCTGCATCACGTAATTCTACTACTACCCAATCAGTCATTTCATCTCCGCCTGTACCTGGTACAAAAGAAGCTGCAAAGCCTGTTCCTGCATTTTGCAATCCTGCAAAGCCAAGTGCTGTATATGGCTCATTTGGAGGAATGAGTGCAGCAGCATTTAAGGCTGTAGTCATATCTGTGCCAGTATATGGGCCTTGTAGGTACACTTTAGGTGCTACCGTCACGCCGCTTACTGTTACGGTTTCTTCATAATCCGAGCGACTTCCGCATTGGTTTCTTACTGTCAATTTCACGGTGTAGGTACCCACCATAGCATAAGTATGTGTAGGATTTGCTGTAGTACCAATCATTGTTGTACCATCACCAAAATCCCACTCATAGTTATCTGTTGGGTGGTCAGCATTCGTAGAAGCATCTGTGAAGTTGAAGGTACTAGTTCCACTTGATGTAGAGGTAAAGTTTGCTACAGGAGAAGTAGCAGGGCCATCTTCAATCGTTACAAGTAAAGTACTTGCTTTATATATGTCCCCTGCTGCGGTAGTTTCGTAGCAAAGTATAGTACCTGTTCGACCTACAGCATCATCAATAGTTGCACCATTATTAGGCGCATCACTCCAACGAACTGTAATTTCAGGTGTGCCTGCACCTGTTAGGATATTTCCTTTGGTAATATCCCAACAATAAGAAGAACCTGGATTTGGACTGCTCACTCGATAAGTACTATAAGCAAGAGGCGCGTACGTTCCTTTGCTTGTGTTATCACAATTATCAAGTGCTAATGCAGATAAGTCTTCATCTAATGTTTCTAAATCGCCTGTCTGCGGCATTGTAGGATCTATGATACTATAGAAATGATCTACAGATTCATTGAACGTATAGTCATAGTTTTCATCTTCCATACCTGTTCCAAACTCACCATTACTACCATCTTGTTCATCTAACTCAAACTCATGCTTCTCCTTACACAATACATAGGCTTCCCATTCTGGTGCATCTGCTCCTAAGGCATCTAAGCGCGCACGCATTTCGTATGTACCGCTTAAATCAGGTAATAAACCCGAAACAATACCAAAACTTTGGAAAGGAGGACCTGTATCTGGCAGCACTACATCATCATCAGCCCCATGTAGGAATAGTACAGGTTCATCATCAGTTTGTCCATCACCATCTGCATCTGTTTTATCATCAATTACACTTACATCTTGCACAGCTCCCCACATGGCAACACCACCTTGTACATCACCATTGTACATACTATTATCTTCTTCCGCATTTTCACCACAATCTATACACCCCAAATCTCCAAGAAACAGACCAACTGGGTACGTTTGAGGAGGGCGCTCCGCCTCTTCCATATAAACTGTATATAAAGTCATCACAGAGCCGGCACTACTACCTGCCATATAGATTCTATCTAAATCGATACCATAAGTCATATGTTGTGAGCGTAACCAACGAATCGCAGAACGTCCATCTTGCACAGCAATATAAACACCGCGCACAGTACCTGCCTCTATACCTGCGAAATTCGCAAGTGCATTAGAAATGGTACCTGCCAAATCTTGGCGATAATTGATGCTGGCAACTACATATCCCATTTTAGCTAAGGTTTCGCACCAAAGCACTGCTCCTTCTGTTGCTTTATCCCCTGTAATAAATCCTCCTGGATGCGCCCATACAATCAATGGTCGCTCGGTTTCTGTATCACTTGCAGGTGGATAATAAACATCCAACTCATATCTAGTTGGAAAGAAAAAGCCTCCGTCGTCCCAATATACTTTATCTAGGTCTGTTTGGAAGCTTGTAAAGTAATCGCGACTGCGGTAGCGCACTTTTGGTGCATCTGGATCGCAATCGGCAGCTTGTGCTTGTGCATCTGCCCATGTACATAGCAGTACTAGGCTGAAGACAAATAGTTTACGTAAAATAGTATTCATATTAAGTTTCTTAAATTTAGCTAAGTATCTGAAATTATATGAAATTGCAATGTTATATAGTAGGATTCTCGACCTTATACTACACAATGTAGTTTACTCAAATAAGCCTTAATAAAAAACAAAGTTTTTATGAACAAAAAATCATTTCTATATTGTTTCAAGGAAAATCTTAATTGGGGTAAGATGAAAAAGTGACACTATTAAATTTACTACATAATGTCACAAATGTAATTAAAAACATCAGAATATAAATATTTTTGCATCGCAAAAAAATTAATCAAATAATATTTTCATACTATTTTGTAAAATTTAATTATGATAAAACAGCATATACTATTTTTAATTTTTATTTCCCTATCCTTTTCGTCTACTGCTCTTGCTCAAAACAGTATAAATGAGACAGAAATAACTGTCACGTTCAACAAGAAAAATCTGAAAAATAAAAAAATATATAAACGACTAGCAAGGTCTGCTACCTTTCAGAAAGCAAAGGCTAATTTTCAGGACAGGATGGAAGAAGACCGCTTCCCAATTTTCATGCGCATTTTTGAACAGCCAGATCAAGTAGGTATTGATTCTAATGCAGACATCTATGGCTTTATGGATGTGAAAGGCGACTTTATACATCGAGGTATCGTATTCCACCTCCATGATGCTGCTTTATTCGAGGAAACCATTCTTGCACTCACTCCTAAAGATGAGCCTATCGTGATAAATCCTGAATTAGATGAACGCATCAAAGAACAACTTAGAAAAGAAGAAGAAGCCCGCAAAAAACGTGCTGCCGAGCATGGCATTCGCCCGCTTTTAGGTACAGATTTTAAATTTATTGTCATGCCAAAATCCACTTTAGCATGGTCTGGTAAATTTGGTTATTTATATGAATCTGCAGATACTCGTACAAAAACTAGAGACGAAATTCAAGCGATGAGTTCTAAGGAGCAAGGCGTATATTATCGTACTATTAGAGCTGAACTAAAAGCGGCGAAAATAGACTATTTACAGGGTGTTCCCAAATTCAAATCAGCTACTTCTACGGCTGATGTCTTTGCAGAAATAAAGGAACAAGGTATTAATGCATTAGCCAATAATACCATGTTTACAAGTAAAAAGGTATCGGTTATTAATTTTTTAGTGCAAGATTTATTACGCCTATCAGCACAAGACCAAAATCTAAGTTTAAACTTTGAAGACGATGCAATGACCATCACTCAAAGTTATAAAGCAAAGCAAAAAGTCTCCTTTGATGAAAAAAAGCTGCTAAAAGAAACTACACTTAAAGCAAATCATTTGCTAGCAGCAAGTAGTCGCACTATCAGTAGCCTTCAAGATTGGCTACGCTTAGTACGTGATACCACTAGTATTACGGATTGGGATATACGCGCTAGTGCCTATCAAGTAGTGCATAATTTTGAGATGCGACCTACTCCTTATATTGATCCTAAAAAAGGGGACACCACCATCTATGAACTACTCACACCAGTGCAAACTTCTTTTTTAAAGTACGAAAATCCGAAAGAAATTTTTGATTTATTGGTATCAAAAGAAATCGTGCAGCTTCAAGAAGATGGTAGCTATAAAAGTAAGGATAAGGAAGTATTTTATGATGAAAAGATCCTGTGGTGGAGCAATCATAAAGACATCAAACAAGATACGTTACAGAATAAGCTCTTTACGTTTGCGAAAGACTTGAATCAGGATGAAAAACGAGTACAAACGAGAGCAATTGTTGAAGCAGCTTCGGAAGCAGCTCCATCGCTTTATACCCCTTTTTATCGTAGTCTGAAAAATTATTGGAAAGCTGTCAATCAATATAGTAGATACGAAGACGAGCAATACATAAAGGAGTTACGTTTTGAAGGAGCAAGAAAAAATACTACACAGAATAGCTTCGATTTACTATTGCTAATTTATGAAGGCTTTATAGGTCAAATCGAGTGGGATACACGGAGATAATTGAAATCGTAGACATGACATATCTGAATAAGGATATGTCATGTCTATCTCAATTACTGTAAAATCAATTTCTGAAACGCAATCGTTTCCGCTTCCTCAGAAGTGACTGCTACTTGATACATTCCTTTTGGTAAATGACCAAGTTCTAATTGGTTGGTATTGCTCACTTGATGCACCAATCTTCCTGTATAATCAAATACCTGAACTGTGTATTCCTGAATAGTTTCTTCTAATTGTAGTTCCACAAAACCCGTGCTTGGATTCGGGAATAAAGCTATCGCTTCGGCTACTGCATAGCTTTTAGTATTCGTATTCGGATTGCATAACAACTGATGCAAAAACATCGCCGAACGCTCCACCACTTCTTCTCCAAAACTAACATTTGGACTAGCAGGATTGAAATAACTCACATGATCTGGACTCTCTTCTAGTGTAAGTAGGTCATTTTGAATTCCTAATTCCTGAAAGCGTGCAGTCATTTCTAGGCTTCCTTCCATATAATTTCCGAATGGAAAAGCACTAGAAAAACCTTTGCCGTAAGGCACTACAGTATCCCCGTCATCGTGCGCACTGAAACAAGGCGGCTCATTTGCACTTATCCATTGAGCATCTTTCAAAGCACCTGAATAATTCAATACACCTTGCACGGCACTCGAATATTCTAAGTTAGCATTGCTATTTCCCTCAAAGCGACCATTCTGAAAACCTCCATCTCGATTAATAAGGGCATCGAGTAAAGGGTTTTTATTGTCTTCCTCATCCAAGTAGGCAAGGTGTGTTGCTGTAATTGCGCCTGCTGAAATACCGCCTGCAAAAATATAATTAGGGTCTATCCGAAATTGATTTGCCGTCGCCGCATCTTCTCGAAGGTAGCGTACAGAAGCCGCCATATCCCCCACCGCACGAAGCACGGCATCATAGACGATAGAAGAATCAAAAGCAAAACCATCGAGCAAACGATAGTCGATAGTTGCTGCTACAAAGCCTTTCTTTGCAAAGGCTTCGCAGAGGAAAGCCATGTTTTCACGCTGTCCTGCCACAAAACTTCCACCAAATGCTAGAATGATAGTCGGGCGCATTTCTGCTTCATCGCCTTTGGGTTCATAAATGTCCATTTTCAATTCCTGAAAGGCATTCGCAAAGGTGGTATTTTCTCCAAATTTCATCCCAAAGGTCACATCAAATTCCTCGAAAGTATCAGATAAATAGCGCGTGCCATCGCAAGTACTATGTTGTGCGAATAACGTACTGCCCATTAGCAGCAAAATCAGTAAAGTAATGTGTTTCATATTATTTATTGTTTTGTAATGTAATTTAGAGCAGAGAGTAGAGACCACTTCGTTGAGACCCGCCTGCCGTCGGGCAGGGAACAGAGATTTTTAAGGTACTTCTATTCTCTCAATGAGCAAAGCGAATGGTCTCTACTCTCTGCTCTAAATTATATCCCCTTCAAAATCGCAATCGTTTCTTCTAGCATTTTTTCTGTAAAGTCAAGGTGTGTGACAAAGCGCACCGTCTGCGGGCCAAAGGGCGATGCCTTGATGCCTTTCTGCTGTAATAACTCCAAAAAACTGGCGGCTGTGAAAGGTGATTTTACATCAAAAATAAGAATATTGCTATGTATCGGGCGGATGTTTTCAACGTAGGTCAAATCTTCCAATACTTGCCCGAGTTGCTTTGCTCTATCATTGTCTTCTTTCAAACGCTCCACATGATGTTCTAGTGCATAACTGCAAGCGGCTGCCAAATAGCCTGCTTGGCGCATGCCGCCACCCATCACTTTTCGGAAACGACGCGCTTTGGCTATAAAATCGGCATCACCGATAAGCAACGAACCGACGGGCGCGCCTAGCCCTTTAGAAATACAAATAGAAATACTATGAAAAAGTTCACCTACGGCCTGCGTGCTTTCCCCCGTTTCTACCAAAGCATTGAAGAGGCGCGCACCATCGAGGTGAAGTTTCAAACCTTTGGCTGCACAAATTTGCTGTATCGGACGAATTTCATCGAGTGTGTAGAAGCTGCCGCCGCCTTTGTTGCAGGTATTTTCTAGTACTACTAAGCGCGATTCGGGCAACCAATCATATAGCGGCTTTATGGCTGCTTCGACCTGTGTAGCAGTTATTTTTCCATTTGTTCCTTCTATCAGATTCATTGCTACGCCCGAATTAAAAGCATAGCCACCCGTCTCATATTGATAGACGTGCGAATAGTGATCGCAAAGCACTTCATCGAGGGGTTGCGTATGGACTTTTATCGCTATTTGATTGGTCATCGTTCCTGATGGACAAAAGAGCGCGGCTTCTTTTCCAAACATCGCAGCAGCAGTGGCTTGTAGGGCATTCACGCTGGGGTCTTCTTGAAATACATCGTCGCCTACTTCTGCTTGTAGCATCGCTTCTAGCATTCCTTTGGTAGGTTTTGTGACGGTATCACTAATTAGATTTATCATCCTTTTAGATTTTTAAAATATGAAGACGCAAGATAAGAGAGCTAAGGGCTTTGTGCAAGGAGCCTTAGTCATATTAAAGGGTTTTCCTGTAAAACAGGAAATGCTTGTTTATGATGTTGAAGCCCTGCCTGCTTGTAGCAGACAAACTTGCAAGGCTTTAACATCATAAACAATTTCAACAGAATGCTGAAAAAAAACACTGGATTTAGGGTGAAATCCATTTTTACAAGAAAACTCTTGGTCATATTACAGATAAATTCAATATTAAAATATAATTAA
>CALGLY010000378.1 GCA_937959095.1 uncultured Saprospiraceae bacterium | reverse complement strand
AATTGTCAAAGAGCCAACATTTTACTCTTGTATCCGAACCATTTTCCCTATAGCTACTTCCTTATTGGAACTTAGCTGATAGTAGAAAATTCCTTTGCTTGGCAAGCCACTTAAATCAATATCAATTTCATGCTTCCCTTTAGAAAGCTGATAATTGAAGGTCTTTAAACTCTGCCCAGACGTATTCAAGATTTCAACCCCTACTTCACTTGCCTCTGGCAAATAGAACGAAAGCATGGTCTGATCACTGAATGGATTCGGAATATTTTGATATACTTTTAAATTACTCGATTTATTACCAAAATCAAGTGCTACATCTAATAATTCATCTGTTTGCGTATACGCTTCTGCCTGCAAGCGGCTAGAATTGATTCGTAAGCTAGATGATAGATTGGTATTCGCTTTGCTACGGAAACTAACCGTGAACATCGCTTGCGCTTTATCCAATGCACCTACATTTGTGCCATTCCAGCTTGTAGTGATAATACCTGCTCCTACATATTTCAGTCCGAAATGCTCGGTAGCTACCACACCTGCTTCGATGCGAACTAGCTCTAAGTTTTTCGTATCATATTGCAAGCTGAATTGATAGCCTGTGATGTCTGCACCTTCCTCTAAGTAGAATGGCACATTGTATACTTCACCTGTTTTCAAGTTCAGTTCTTCTGTTTGGAAGCGTACTTGTCCGTTGCTTGTGCGGTTTTCCGTATTTTGAGAATTACTCGCACTTGCAGAGCCATTTACATCTCCTATTTTCACCGCAATGAAATCATTCTCCATCATATCACTTGATAGTGGTTCAATCTCTATTTGCTCAGGGAATGCTTCTAGCCAAGGATTCGTCGGATCAGGGAATTCATAACTCGTTGGAATAAATCTCCAACTCGTTGTGCTACTGAATTCTTCTGTTTCTCCTAAAATCAATTTTCGTAACAATACCAAATCGAAAGTCGTGATAGAACCTGAGTTATTTACATCGGCTGCTATCATATCATAAGGCGAAGTGAAAGGTCTTGAACCTAAAATATGACGACTCATGAAGACTAAATCGTAGGTAGTAACTCCATTGATTGCCTTATCATTTCGGTATGGTCTTGCACTGTAGGATTCATTCATTGGTACTTCCTCGAACATGAAATGACCACTATTATCTGTCATCATATCCATGCTCATACCGCCACGTAGATTCACTTCTACACTTTCCACCATATCGCCGCCTTCTGTAGAAATATTTCCAGCAATAGCTGCCGCGCCTGCATTTTCACCGTCACCCTCTTCTTCTTCATCGCAGTCATAATCCTGAATGATAATAGAAGCTGTGCAAGATGCAGAATTGCCCCATTCATCCACTACCCAAAGTGTGTAAGGGATGATACCGTTTTCGCCATCTTCGCAAGTGAACGTACATTCTGTAGAATCAGGATGCTCCAATGGATCGGCAAAGAAGAAACGCAAATCACTATAATCACTACAAAGGTCGTGACTGCCATTATCTAGCTGTCGTGCCGTTAAGTGTACCAGTTTTTCGCCCTCCACGATATAGTTGTAACAATCTGGAATAGTAGGTGGTGTACAATCCTTTAGTTGGAATGGTAACTCTACTACATTATCATCGCCACAAATCACGAGTACGTGTTCTGTGATGTGGTTATGCGGATCGAGTGGATACGCGCCTTGTATAGATATTTGCGTATTACCCATATAGAATACTTCACCATAAGGATCGGTAATGGCAGGGCCTTCACCGAATGGCTTTAGTTTTATTTCATAATCATGTAAATCTCTATAGCCGCAGCCAAAGTCGAAGCTGGCACGAATATCTACTTCTGCAGAACAACCACCATAGGCATTGGTCAAATCGCCACCACAGAATGGTCCGATGTCTTCCAATGTGATCGTTGCTGGGGTGCAATCTTCTACAATGAATGGAATTTCAAACTGATAGTTTCCATCCGTCACCACTAGCACGTGCTGTGTTTCTGAACGATCCGGATCCATTGGATAGTTTCCTCTTATCGCACATGTTTTTTCATCGATAAGTACCAATGTTCCATAAGGATCGGTGATGCCTGCACCTTCGCCAAATGGCTTAAGCAAGGTGCTGAAGTCCGCTAATGCTCCTTCATTACAACCAAACTCAATACAAGCAGAAATCTCTACAGGTACTAAGCAGTAGCCATCCGAGTCTTGTGCCAAATCGGTATCGCAGAATGGACCTAAATTCAATACTTGAATAATTGGAATAGAAGAATCCCCATTATCTACTACTACCATTTGCTGATAGTGAATATAGCCATACTGATGTGCGCTAACGCAGCGAACCGCGTTACCTGTGATGTTGGACGTTTCTTCATACACGCTAGCTGTTCTAGGGGTACAATTATTAGCCAAACTAACAAAGTCAGCATCATCCGTTCTTGCTGTCACATTGAAACCATCATTATCGAGTGCTTCATTGCCATCATCAATACTATTCCCTGTGCCTGTACCGTCATTTTCATAACGCAATACAACACCATCCGTCATACCTTCAGGGCGATCTACAATAGCTGCACAATTGTCGCGATCATCCCAAGTACAAAGATTTTTAAGGTAATAGTTATAAATCAGCTTGCGCGAACAGTCTCCTATAGAAGCCGTCTCTACGACTACTTCTAGTTCCCACGAGCCATTATTATCTTGTACAATATCATCTAAAGTAGCAGGATTTGGAATCATGCCATCCTCTACCATATAGTCAGCAGGGAAGGTCATTGTCCAATCTTCATGTCCATCTATGATGATACAATTGTGGCAAAGCGCGCTTGCATAGCCACATTCATTTCTTATTCTAAATTCATAACAAATGCGTCCGCCAGGGCAGTTATCATTATAGTCGTGATAGTCTACGTCTATAATTTCAATCCAGGCATTGCCTAAGCAGCCCGTAGATTCCCAAACATTATTCCCCAAGTTTCCACTGTCTATAAGGCGTTGGAAACCTGAAACAGGATTGCTTGATGCTCCAATCAACGCAAGATCGCCTGCCATGCTATCCCAACTATAAATCGTGTATGGATTCACATCTTCACAGTCAATAGTATCTGCATTTCCTTCTGATTTCAGCCATACTTCTACGGTGCAGTAGTAGTGGTTGCCATCTTGGTCGGTGAAACGAAGTATTACATCATAACCCGTCTGTTGGCAGTTTACTAAATCCGCATCCGTGAATACAATTTCCGAACCATAGTCTTCATCTTCTGGGTAGCCATCGCCATCGCTATCGTCGCTTTCTAAGGCAATTTCATAGGTCAAAGAACCGCAAGGAGCAGAACTTTCTAATCCCAAGCCATAGGAGTGTAAAACAGCTTCACAATCTTCATCGAGATAAATTGATTGG
>CALGLY010000377.1 GCA_937959095.1 uncultured Saprospiraceae bacterium | reverse complement strand
GTAGCAGATAACGGCTTTAAGTTTCAAAACTAGTGAGAGTGATTGAGGCAATCCCATTTGGAGATTGCCTTTTTTTATGCCCCAAAGCCAAGAAGTATGCTCTTTTCTTCTATTGACCTCTTTCCAATTAAGATTTAATTATCCCAATAGGAAGAACTTTCTTTCTAGGAATCCACAATTTGTGGAACTCTATGCTTACTTTATTGTTATTTTACTTGTAATTTTGCGTCAGAATAGAAATGACAGAAACCAAAAACTCCATTACATAAAAGAGTGAATAATGCAGTTTGAGCCGAGAGATTTATTTGAGAAGTTAGAATTTGATAAAATAGTAGAGTTGCTAGAGCGCGAATGCTTAGGAGAACTAGGTAAGGAGCGGGTGCAACAACTTCCTATAGAAACGGATAAGCGAATTATTATCCGTAAACTAAAACAAGTACGAGAATATAAATTGATGCTGGAGGAAAGCGATCACTTTCCTGTGCGCGCCTATCAAGCAATTAGCGAAGAATTGCGGATGCTTGAAGTAGAGGGCTACGTATTGCCTGAAGAAGGTTTGCAACGTATCAATATTATTTTGCGACAGATACATGATATTTTTGCGTTTTTTTATTTCGAAAAACAAAAACGCTATCCTACACTTTATCGCATTGTCCGCGATTTTACCTTCGATAAGGAATTGATGCTTGCCATTGAGAAAGTGATTGATGAAGAAGGAACTATTCGACCCGATGCCTCGCCTGCCTTGCAGAAAATACAACGCATGATGGGCTCGAAAGAGCGCGAACTAGATAAAGTTTTTAGAGGAGTTATTGCGGACTATCGAAAGCGCGGCTGGCTAACAGATAATGTAGAGAGTTTCCGAAATGGTCGTCGCGTATTAAGTGTGCCTGCGGAGCATAAGCGTAAGATTCGTGGTATCATTCACGATGAGTCGACCACTGGAAAAACGGCTTTCATTGAGCCAGAGCGCGTAATTGATATCAATAATGATATTTTTGATTTGGTGACGGAGCGCAAAAAAGAAATCTACCGTATCCTGAAAGACTTGAGCGATACCTTGCGTCCTTATGTAGAGCAAATCCGAGATTATGTAGGCTTGCTTGTACAGTTTGATGTGGTACAGACCAAAGCGCGCCTAGCCTACAACCTAAAAGCAGAAATGCCCGAAATCGTGGATAAACCCACGCTTGGTATTGATATGGGCTATCATCCTTTATTGTTACTAAAAAATAAGCAAGAAGGGATGGATACTGTGCCATTCGATTTGCGCTTTTTTGGAGACAATCGTGTTTTAATGCTAAGTGGGCCGAACGCTGGTGGCAAATCCATCACGATGAAGGCGGTCGGTTTATTGCAGCTTATGGTACAAGCAGGTATGCTCGTGCCAGTAGATGAAACTTCTGAATTCGGTATTTTTGAGAATTTCTTTGCAGATATAGGCGACCAGCAATCCCTAGAAGATGACTTGAGTACCTATAGTTCGCGCTTGCGTAATATGCGTGTTTTCCTAGAGAAATCGAATGCAAAAACGCTCATACTAATTGATGAATTTGGTTCAGGAACTGACCCTAAGATTGGAGGCGCGATAGCAGAAGCGATTTTGAATGAGTTGCATGCTAAAAAAGTGCTAGGTGTTATCACCACACACTATTCCAACCTGAAGATTTATGCCTTCAAAACAAAAGGTATCGTGAATGGCTCGATGCTTTTTGATAAAGATAACCTCTCACCTACCTACCAACTAAAAGTGGGACGGCCAGGAAGTTCTTATGCCTTCGAGATTGCCCAAAAAAGTGGTTTGAGCAATCAGATTTTGAAATACGCAAAGCATAAAACAGGTAAAAACGAAAAAGCAGTAGACCAATTACTGGTTGATTTGCAGCGTGAGAAACAAGAACTAGAACAGAACTTAGAAAAAGCGGAAGAACGTGCTAAAAAGCTAGAACGCCTCATCAAAAATTATGAGGGCTTGCATCGTGATTTAGAATTTAAGCGAAAGAAAGTAAAGCTCGACGCAAAAGAACAGGCACTACAGCAAACTGCCCAAGAAAACAAAGAGCTGGAACGCCTCATTCGAGAAATTCGAGAAGAAAAAAACCTAGAAAAAGCGAAGCAACTCGCTATTCAGGTACGACAAGAGCGGCAAGTTATACAAGAGCAAGTCACCGATTTAAAAGAAGAAATTTACTACCAACCTATCCCCGCTTCAAAGAATGTTAAGCCTTTTGAGAAAGGCGATTGGGTGCGAATGCGGACAGGTGGCTCTAGTGGACAAATTCTTTCTGTAGAGAAAAAAGCGGCTATCGTGCAGATGGGTATGATGCGAATGACGATCAAGTTACGCGACCTCGAACATGCACGCGAACAACTTGAAATACGCTCCACGAAAAGTATTCACTCAGATACGATGAGTGTTGCGTCTAAGTTTTTGAATAAAATAGATATACGCGGTATGCGGGTAGAGGAAGCGGTGAAAGCGATAGAAGAATTCGTGGATAAAGGACTGATGGCAAATGCAAGTAGCCTACGGATTTTGCATGGTAAAGGCACAGGCG
>CALGLY010000376.1 GCA_937959095.1 uncultured Saprospiraceae bacterium | reverse complement strand
CTGGTAGGTTATTCTCTACAAACTCCCTAAGTAAAATTTCTATAGGAGTACAATTTTCCGCCTCGTCTAAAATCAAAAATATGCCCTTAAACTGAAACGTTTATTTTGTCCCAAACCCTTATCTCAACAAAGTCAAATCGCCTTCAAAAATTCGCGTTTCATTGTCAATAAATAATATCTCAGCAAAATAAGTGAAGACAGCCGGATTAAGAACTTCGCCTTTGTACGTACCATCCCAACCTACTGTAGGATCATTGAGCGGTAAGTCATTGCCTTCGAAAACTAATTCCCCCCAACGATTGAATATTTTTAAAGTATTCATTTGCACGGCGGCTGGGCCTCCAAAAAGGGTAAAGGTTTCATTGCCACTATCGCCTTTTCCATCGGGCGAAAAGACATTCGGCTTAAAGATAGGGCGTAGTTTTGCTACCTGTATCTGTACTTGATCTTCAGCAGTACAGCCATTTTCATCTGTTATAGTAATAGTATAAATGGTTGAATTGGGTGGCATTGCTACAGGCGAAACACAATCGGGACAATCTAGCGTTTCCGCATCCGACCATGCTATTTCTACTTCTAATCCTGGTGGGTTGGTAGTAGCATCCAGGCGCGTAGAGAAGCCTAAGTTTATTTGCTGATCTTCGCCTGCATCTACAAAGAAGGGTTCAGGTTCGCCTATGCTTGCTTCTAGTGAGCCTATGCAGCCTCTACTATCGCGCACATAGAGCGTATAATTACCTGCTCCCAAATTATTTAAAGCAGGGCTTGTCTGGTAGCTTACGCCATCAGAGCTATATTCAAAAGGCGGTGTGCCGCCTAGCCCATTTACTACTGCGCTACCCGTTGCTTCATTATAACAAAGGACATCAGTAAGTTCAAGCAGTTCAAAATCTATGCCTAAAGGTTCGTTTATCGTTACATTATCGGTCACCATGCAGCCATTCGCATCTTGCACGGTCACGGTATAAGTACCTGCTAGAAGTCCATCTATGGAGTTGCCACTTATATTATTACTCCAATCATAGGTATAACCGCCTACGCCGCCATCGGCACTTACACTAGCTGTCCCATCGGCAGCACCTAAGCAACTTATATCGGTTGCATTCGCACCTGATTGCAAGGAGTCAGGTTGCCCTACTATGATAGGAAATGATTCATCGCAACCGACTACATCGCGTACTTCTACGTTATAAGTACCTGCACTTACGCCTGTTAGCATATTTTCGGAAGTAAAGCCATTTCCAAAATCAAATTCATAGGGTGCAGTCCCTTCCGCAGGAGATATAGTAATAATGCCATCCGAAAAGCCAAAGCAGGAAGGCTCTATTACAGGCTCGACATTGCTATTGAGGGCAAGACCAGGTTCGTAAAGTTCGATTAATAGTTCCGTGCCACAACCTTGATTATCTATTACTTGCACCATAAAGTCGCCTTCGGATAGACTATCTAAAGAAAATTCATCGATTATGAATTCGCCTTCATTCCAAGAAAACTCATAAGGACTTTGCCCGCCGCTTACTTCTAGTACGATTGCGCCATTTGTGCCACCTCCACAATCAGGTAAAGTCAAGGTGGGTACGACTTCTATTGCTTCTAGTACTTCAAAGGTTTCAATTTCGGTAACGATACATCCCAAATTTGATTCAATCGTTAATACTACTGATTTTAGTCCTCCAGAAGTATATTGAATATTGTGTGGACCAGGGCCAGTAGCTATGGAAGGTACAGCACCTACTCCAAATGTCCAGTCCCAAGATTCAATAGCCCCCAGCGGAAAACTAGAAAAATCGGTGACAATCAGTCGCTCATCGGAACAAATAATATTATCATCGTTATCTGATTCGAGCATTACATTAAAAGCCGCATCTGGACCACGAAACGTACCCGTGCCACCAAATTCAATAGAAAAACCATTTCCTTGCGAAGTGAAATTATTAATTACTAAAGCATAGGCTCTTCCAGAAACCATGTCTACAGGTGCTAGATAGTTATCATCATTAAAGCCGCCACAACCTGCTTCTTCTGAGGTATCGGTACTTCCTGCTCGTAAGCCTGTAGGTCCCATGCAAGGACTAGGATAGGAAAAATCGCCTGATGCCATGCAACGTAATATTTGTTTGCCGCTACAATCGGTTACACCATTAGGCAGTTCATAAATTACGAAGTCTAAATCATCTTCTTCGGAAAGGGGGAGCAAATCAAATTCGAGTGTGCCTGTTCCATCACAAATCCAAGTGAACCAAGTAGAATTACTTTCAAGATTGGTCGCTGCTGCTCCTCCTGAAAAGCAAGAGGCATCATCCATTTCATTCGTTATATTCCCTGCGCCTGTGACTGCTTGTACTACGAAAGGCGAATTATCACAAAGTACGGCCGCACGCGGACAATCCGATTCTGGCTCAGTGGGGGCGTTATAGTTATTGATACAAATTTGGAACGTACCTTCATTTCCGTTCCTGCCTTGCACTTGTAGGCGATATTGCTGTCCCACAATCAAGCCACCTTTATAAAGCTCTACAATGTGATTGCCGCTTACATCACTGGTACATTCTAGCTCATTGAAATTATTACAACTTCCACTCCATAAAGCGATTTCGGGACGACGCAATGAACCACCTGGGGCTGTATTGGTGTTTCCCCGCACGATAATCGTAACGTCCGTAGCACCCGCCACAAAGCTAAACCATACATCATTTTGCCCTCCAGTTTGGCAAGTCGGGCCGTCACCTACCCAGTTCGTCGGTGTTGCATCTGCATTCATAAAAGCTTCCCTCTCCGAACACCAATTCGATAATTCTGTTAATAGAATATCGTTTTCACACAAGTCATTGGAAGGCTGTGCATAGACACTTAGACTTGCTAAAAGCAGAAAAGCAGAAAGTAAGAGTAGTTTTCTCATATTTTTGTCTTTTGTATAAGGAGATATAAGGCGACGTACAAGGATAAATCAGGCATTTTATACTACTTCTTTTTCCCTCTAATAAATCTTAGAAAGCCTTATTTAGCGTAGGCTATACGCGCCTGCCTGACGACAGACAGGGTTTTTGAAGATTTATTAGAAGAAAAAATACCTAGCCTAAAATTGCCTAATTTATTCTTGTATGTCGCCTAAATTGCTGCTTTTTATGGAAAAAGCCAATTTAAGTCTTGTTAAATAAGTGTTATTCATTAAAGACGGAAAAAACTAGGAAAAAGATGTGTTGATTTGCAATAGGCTACTTAAAGAACGATTTTTTCAGAAAGTTGAGTATGTGTTTTAGATTGCAATTATAGGCACTTTTACTTTAAAAAAATGATTCTGTAACAAATTTCGTGACGAAGTTGAAGAGAACGTAAAAAATAATATGAAACAATCCATTCCAAATATAATCACCCTCGTCAATGCTTTTGCAGGCTCTATAGCCTTAGTTTTTATTTTCCAGCAAAACTGGTCGGCTGCCTTGTTTTGTATTGCGGTGGGTTTAGTCGCTGATTTCTTAGATGGCGCGGTAGCACGTGCGCTTGGAGTGAGTTCTGAATTAGGTAAACAACTCGATTCGCTCGCAGATATGATTACATTCGGAGTAGTGCCAGGGGCGATTATGCACCAACTCTTATTGAAACAGCTTATAGCAACAAACTGGAATTCTCATCTTGCCTTTTTAGGTTTTTTGATTACGGTGTTTGCTTGCTTACGACTGGCACGCTTCAACTTGGATACGCGCCAAACCGATAGTTTTATTGGCCTGCCTACGCCTGCTTGTACCTTTTTTATTATTGGTTTATTATTAATTGATTGGCAGCAATTAGTCGGGGCAAGTTTGCTGAAAGAGCCGCTTGTATTGCTTGGACTGACTGGACTACTTTCATGGTTGATGGTGAGTCCAATTCCTTTGTTTAGTCTGAAATTTAAAAATTTTAAATGGAATGGTAATGCTATTCGATTTGTCTTTTTAGGTCTGGCTTTGGGGTTGATTATCTTTCTGAAAGCTGCCGCACTCGTACCAATTATTGGGGTATATGTATTGCTATCAGTGGTCTATAATCAGTTTTATTCAGTAGGTAACTAAATAGTAGATAAAGGATCGACTTGTACAAAAAAGCCAAGAAAAAATAAAATAGAAGTAACATGAACCTTAGTAATATGTATACTGTTTCTATTGGCTAAACACTAGCTCCAATTTAATGATTTGACAATTTTACGAAAAAAAATACTATGATTTCAACCACTATGGCAACTGCCCTGAATGAACAAATTGCATTAGAAGCACATGCTTCTTCTCTTTATTTATCGATGTCTTCGTGGTGCGAGCAGGAAGGCTTAGTTGGTTGCGCTCAATTTATGCGCCGACAATCAGAAGAAGAGCGCGCACATATGCTACGTATTTTTGATTATGTGAATGAACGCAATGCACATGCTCTCACGCCTTCGGTACATCAGCCGAAACATCAATTTGAGTCGGTACAAAAGATGTTTGAGGAAGTATATGCACACGAAAAGAAAGTAACTGCATCCATTATGAAATTAGTGGAGCAATGCTACAAAGAACCCGATCATACTACCCTACTTTTCTTGCAATGGTATGTAGAAGAGCAACGGGAAGAAGAAGCTCTAATGAGTACCTTGATGGATAAAATAAAACTAATTGGCACAGGCGGACAGGCTCTTTATTATATTGATAAAGAAGTAGAGAAAATCAATGGGCTAGAGATCGCCAGTGAAGCCGCAGAAGTAGAAAAATAACCCGATAATTTGAGCTTTTTTTCTACGAATAAATTGGTGGGCTGAAACATTCATTTTGGAAAGAGGTCTAAAGTTTCAGCCCATCGATTCCCTTACAACATTTTTTTTATTGTAACGTCTCTTCTTGGGTTGCCTTAGCTAGAACAAAACGAAAATCGGTACTTGCTAGATTGGTTGTGAGGACTAGCATGGAATCTGTTAGACTTTCAACGGTGTAATCAATATCTTGAGAAGTATTACGTTGCGTAATACTGTTTTCTTCACCCATTTCATAAATGCCTTCTTCTACCTCGCCATTCATTATATTAGTGCGGAATCCTTGATTTTCTGAAAATTCAAAATACAAGCCCCTGAGCGAATCGGTAGGTCTTCCATCTCGTTGTGCCGCTTGCAATTCCCATCGACCGAGTAGTTTATTTACTTCTTCACTATTTTCATCTGTGGCGCAAGCAAAAGCAACAATTCCAAGCAAGGCCATCAAAAGTATCTTTTTCATTGCTATTATATTCTTCATACCTTATAGTTCCTATTTTTTGAGCAAAATGCTTTTTTGACGAAGCAAATATAAAAAATCTCAAAAAGCTTCTCCGATGGTGAGGTAGTAAGCTGTTGTATTTTTGCCAAAACCTACATCTACACGAAGATTTATTTTTTCTTTTTCATCTAATAAAAAGCGAATACCACCGCCTACATTATACCTCAAATTGCGGCTTGCTAAGTTAGCATAGTCCTCTGCTACTGCACCAAGACTAGCGAAAGCTACCGCGCCAAATCGCCAAAACAAAGGTAGACGGTATTCTGCTTGTATCAAAGCCATCGTATTATCTCGAAAGCGTCCTTCATAGTAGCCACGTGCTCGATTATCGCCGCCCATTAGTAGCAATTCATTGAAAGGAGCATCGCCTGTAATGAAACCCGTGAAGGCATTGAAGGCAAAAATATGTTGCCAAGGTGTCTGCCAATAAGTGTTTATGTCCAAAGAGTATCGATTGAAATTAAAATCGCTACCGAATGCTGGTTTATTGAAAAAGGCAATACTTTCAATTAGCCAACCTTTCCTTGGGAAAAATATATTATCTCGATTATCAAAAGTATTAATCCAGCCTAAGCCCGATACTTTGCCCCCTTCGCTACCCGTGATGTTGCCTACTGATAGTTGTCCATTTTCAGCCACATTCTGAATTGCATAATCATCGAACCAATAACGAATACCTGTGTATAAATTTGGACGTACCAATCGCTGTACATTTACACGCACTCTCGGAAAAAAGACTTCATATTCTTCTACAAAGTCTTCAGCTTGTTCATTCCCGATACCATAAAAATTATAGAAATAGCGATAATAGCCCAGTTCGCCCTTTGCAATCCAAGCTTCGTTGTCCCAGTACAACTGATAGGGCAAGTAAAATAGTACTTGCTTATTCAAGGTGTAAGCTGCTGCCAATTGCAACTGAGAGGGACGAGAGCTAGGTGGCTCTCCCTTGAATCGGAAGGCAAAAATACCTGCACCGCCAAAGCCAAGGCGGGTTTCAGGAAGATAAAAAACGACTGGAAAAGCTGCTAAGGTATAGGAGCGGTCTTCGGAAGAGGCTACTTGAGTGGTATCTTGTGCTTGTAGCGCAGAAAGGCTGAACAAGAAAAAGAATAACAAAAAAAAAATATACGCATCGGGCTGAAAATAGGAGTGATAAATAATGATTAAGAAACATAAAAGTAATCATTACTTATCACTCATCCATGCTCTATTTTACGCGATACCACGTTTGAGTACGGTACAAGCCCGTCCAATGCTTACCACGTACTTTGAGTTGGTCAGTTTTACCATCTTCGAACCACATAGAAACTTTATATTCGCTTCCACTTTCTGGATCTAGGATCGTGCCACCTTTCCAATAATCTTTGTAGGCTTTTAAGCCATCCACGATTACCATTCCTACTACAGGCTTATCTTTCTTATTGCCAGAACATTTCTGACATACGGTGTCTGCCGGCTTGAGCAACAATTTAGTCACTTTCGCTTGAACTTGGCTACCTGCTGAGTAAATTTCTACATACGATTTCGCATCGCCTGTCTCGTCGTCAATTGTTTTCCAAGTACCATTCAAGCTAGTTTTTTGCGCACTCAAAGAGAACGAAACTAGCAAACAAATGAAAATTGGTAAAAACTGTTTCAACTGCATAATTAATTTGTTTTTGTGCTGTAAAAACTAATTTTCTCACAAATGTATTGTAAATAATTTAGTAAAATAACTAGAAGTCTCAATATTCTATGTTAAGACTATTATAAATTTTACGATTGTAAGGTTTAGTTAAGCTAACAAAAATGTCCTAAAACATTCCTTGATTATCAATAAGTTATAGAATTATGTCCTTATAGAAATGAGTGTTTTTATTTTATAACTAATTGATTTCCAGTACTGACCTTTGTAGGTCAGCAATCCATTCCAATAAAGAAAAGACTTGATTATTTACCGAAATAATTAGCATGTGGTACTTATCAGTCTATCATTCTAAGTAAATTTGTCAAAGAATGTAAAAACAAACACATGAAGCATACTATTTTCTTTTTGCTATTTGGACTATTTCTATTAGCATGCAAAGACGAAGCACCTAGAGTTGTCGTAGAGCCA
>CALGLY010000375.1 GCA_937959095.1 uncultured Saprospiraceae bacterium | reverse complement strand
CGCCAAATTGAAAATTAAGAAGCAATGCCTTTTGTAAAGGCTTTATTAAAACAGATTACACCTTTCTATTTTTAATAATTTTCAATTATCTATTTTTAATTTTCAATTTGGAAAAGACATTGATATATGGTTCTATTCCCCTAATAATTCCTTCTTAATTAACTCCATCAACATCCGTCCACTCCTTGCATTCAGGTGAATCGTATCTGAAGTCATCAATAAGCCATTCTTTTCAGCAATTGCATTCCAATCTTCTACCACTTGTGGCAGGCGCGCTATTGTGATATTCATAATCCGCATATCGGTACGGAAAGGGACGGGATTTTCTCCTGCATTGGCGATTAAAAAATCCTTCATTTCTGCACCTAAATCCAATACGGCAAGTTCAAATTGCTTCGCGATTGCTCGAATAACTTCATTATAAGCAAATACAATTTTATTGCTTCGATGCGTCAAATCATCGCCAAAGGGCGGGAGGGTTATGAGGATTATTTTACTTGCTAAATTGTCTTTTAGTTGTGTTATTATTGCGCTTAAATTTTCTATGAACCAAGCTTCATCGGGGCGTTGTGGTAGTCCTTTATCTTTGACATAGCGATTCGTATTTGGTTCACTAGAGGCAGCTATTGCATCATTTGTGCCTAATAAAATAAGCACTATATCGGGTTGCTTCGCAATGACGGCATCTACGCGCTGCAAGGCATTATAAGCAAGCTCGCCATTCACTCCAAAATTATGGAAAACGGCATGTCCTTCCAGTTCCTCATTCATTTGCTTTACCCAATCATAACTCACGCTTCCTTCGGTGAGACTATCTCCTAGACAGGCTATTTTTAGTGGCTTCATTGCTTACGATTTTTATAACCTTCTACATCCGAAAGCAAGACTTTACTCCGTGCAAAATTGCCTGTACCAAAAGCGATTGGTTTGCCTGCTTCATTATAAAGCGTAGCTTCTGCCACGAATAGATTTTTAGATTTGAATTTCAACTCTCCAATCGACTTCAACTTTCCTTCCGTAGCAGGGCGTATGATATTTAGATTAAAGGAAGTCGTCAGGACAAAGACCTCTTCTACTATCGAATTGACCGCAAAAAAAGTAGCATCATCGAGTAGTTTGAAATAGACTGCTCCATGAATCGCGTTGAGTGCGTGAAAGTATTTCTTATCAATTTCAAGTCCTACTTCTGCTCGTCCTTCTTCTATTTTAATGCTTGGTGTATCAAAAAGCATCGTTTGAATATTTGCTTTCAGATACATTTGTTCCAAGTATTGGTAATGTTTTGTATTCATGCTTTAAATTAAAATTGAAATGATGCTGGTGCGGATTTATAATCCGTCACCGATTTTCTGCAAATCTCTGATTTAAAATAGCTTTTACAAATCAGAAACCTGCCCATTGCACAGCAGGCGGGTTTGTAGAAAAAGCGTGTCGGACAGTATGTCCTCACGAACGATTATATTTTTTACACTCAAAAATTCACTCTTCCTCCAAATTCAAAATATACCATTCCACTTCCTTCATATCTATATTGGCGCGTCGCCCAATCGCTTCGGGCGCGTAATGCGTGGCAAGATAATCCAAAATAATAGGCTCTTGTTCGCCCAACTCCCATAAGCCTTGCGTGGCTTGCATCCAAGTGAGCATTTGCTTCCATCCTTCGCGGCTTGCTCGGTTTTGAGTGACCAACTTAGCGGAATGACAAGCAGTACAAGTACCCCGCACAATATCGAAACCTTCCGCATACACCAAGCCTGTTTCCAGATGAATGCCGTCTACTACTTGTTCTGACTTTGGTGTAGTTTTTGTTCGTTGAATTGCTGTTTTAGAAGGTACACTAGAAAAATCGAACCAGCCGCTTACTACATTACCGAATAGCACATAGCAAAATGCCAATAGGCAAATTCCGAAAACTAAATAAACCGAGGTGAGTAAAAGACTGATATTATTTTTCATGTTTAGACGACTTTTACCGCTATCCGATGACAAGCATTATTTAAGTAGCCCTTCGGATTCCAGCCGGGTAATAGCATTGGTTGTGCGATGTTGTCGCTATCCGTTGCACGCGCCCATACTTCGTAGTAGCCCGTTTCAGGAAAGCGGACATTGGCGGTAAAATGCTGCCATGCAAAGCGGTTTTTTGGCGCATTTATCGTGCAAGGTTGCCATGTGCTTCCGAAGTCTATCGAATAGTGCATTTCCGTTACTTGCTTCGCGCCAGCCCAAGCGTGTCCGCGTATCGGAAGGGTCTGATTTAGCTTAATCGTCGCGCCTGATTTCGGGAAGGTAATCAAGGATTTTACAGGCATCGCTTCTATGATGCACATATCCTTCTCTGCGACTTTTGCACCCGGCGCGACGGGTTTGCATGGTACTCGATACGCCTGTCCGGTCATTTTTGGACCGTCATGCACCTTGTTTCGTATGACTATTTTATGCAACCACTTCCCAGAAGCCGAAGCAGGATAACCACCAAATATCAAGCGCAAGGGATAGCCGTTTAGCATCGGAATTGCTTGCCCATTCATCTCCCAAGCAATCAAACTTTCCTCTTCTAAGGCTTTTTCTATAGGCACTCCGCGCGAGATCACGACCTTTTTTGCATCGCCTGAAAGATGCGTGTCTTTGCCATAATAGCCAATATAGACGGCATCGCTTTTGATGCCCACATCTTGCAGCACATCTTTGAGGCGAACGCCTGTCCAAGTCGCACAACCCACTGCGCCCAAGTTCCATTGATTGCCCTTTGCAGGTGGATTGAATTCTTTGCGTCCGTTGCCACCACACTCCAGCGTGATGTCGTAGGAATAGGACGCAAATTTTGCTTTTAAATCGGCTAAGGTGTAGCTTTTACTTTGGCGCGCTGATTCGCCTTCTATGGTCAGTGTCCAAGTCTTGGTATCTATATTTTTAGGAGGAATGCCATTATTTCGGACAAAAAAGAGTTCGTTGGGCGTGAGGGCATCGTCGAGCAAATGCGGTGGCGTTTCGGCATTTATAGGGCGGTCATTTAAGACAATCAAATCAGGATGTTTGCCTTTTAGATCAAAAAAATCCGTTGCATCTGTAAGTGCAATAGGGAGCATATCCGCAGGCAAATAGTTCGCAAAAACGACTTTTGTACCTAGCGCAATACTCATAGCGGTTAATGCACTTTGCTTGAGGAATCCTCTGCGAGTTGGTGCGCTTTGTTTCTTCTTTTTTGTCATTGCTTTTCCTTGAATGGTAGGAGGAAATTTATATTTTTTTCACTCTACTTAAGCCCAATGGGCTTACAAGCCCTGAATGGGCGAAATCAATACTAAGCAACAGATTCCGCCCATTCAGGGCTAGGATATATTTTCTTTCTACCCATCAAGTTTCACTTGATGTTATTGATGTCAGCCCGTTGGGCTTAGTAGTTATTTGTCCGATTATACTCAAAACGGGATAAAAAAGTGAATTGTCAAAATTGCCTGTCCCGTTTACGCATATACTTTTCGTGGCAAAATTGTGAAACTAAAAATCACAAATTTATGCCACGCAAAGTATAGTAACCTTAAAACAAGAAAGGAAGCAGAGCAGTTTCCACTTCCTTTCCATAAAGATAATTCAAAAAGTCTCAAATCTAAAGATCAATCCCATCAATCAACTTAAACGGATTCAATTGATTGAAATTGATGCGGAAAGTCGTGCGCTGGAAGAAACCTGGCTTATCCTGATAAACCGAACTTTCTTTAATTGCCGTACTTTCAAAAATAGGGAAGTAAATTTCAAAAATATCGCGACGTATCGGAATGACAAGTCCTGCGCTATAATTTAAGTTTACTTTATCCTCGAAGGCATCAGGTGAAAGCACTGCATCTGCATAAATATCCAGAGGCAATAAGCCCGGCAGAGTCGAACGCAAACCACCACCAAACATCCACT
>CALGLY010000374.1 GCA_937959095.1 uncultured Saprospiraceae bacterium | reverse complement strand
TCTTGCAGATAAATTAACACGTATGAAAGTCCGATTATCCTTTTGTTTTTCATTACAATTTCTAATAATTACCTTACTTTCTGCACAACCAATGCCCTGTACATTGCCTGCTGAAATGACTCCTTTTTGCGAAGAAGCTTGCATTATTTGTAGTATTGATGGCTTTCAAGGTAGACACGAAAGCGATGTTCGCGGTGTATTACCCGATGATTTTTGCACCACTTTTGTACATAATGGGCAATGGATTGCCTTCATAGCAGGTAGTGTAGATTTGACGATAGACATTACGGTATCGAACTGTACCTTCAATAATGCGGGACTAGAAATTGGAATTTATGAAGGGATAGATTGCCAAAATTTTAGACGTGTTTCTAATTGTAATACCAATGCTCGACCAGGACAAACACATCGTCTTCAAACCAATACACCACTCACCATAGGACAATATTATTTCATCGCAATGGATGGCTCAGGAGGGGATAATTGCAATTGGCTTTTCACAGTCATAGAAGGAAGCACCGAAGCGAATCCGCTGACTACATCGGGTGTCATAGAAGGGGATTTTACAACTTGCCCAAATACTACTACCGAATACAGCGTAGAGTCAGAAGTAGGAGCGACTATTTTTGAATGGACGCTAGACGGTGTAGCAATTGGAAATAACGAACCAAATGTGGCGATAGAGTGGGAGAGGGATGGCAATTATTTGCTCTGCATCATGGCTGCTAATGCTTGTGATGAAGCACCACCAACTTGTAGGCGTATTGAAGTGTCGAGTATTCCATCGCAGCGTTTTAGTGAGGTCATTTGTAGCGATCAAAGTTTTATGCTCAATGACACTATCGCACTCACAGAAGAAGGCACGTATGAATTCAATTTCACCTCCGAAGAAGGTTGTGATAGCACCATATTTGTGAATCTGGAAGTCATCGTAGCAAGCTCAACGTTCGTGGATGTGGATATTTGTGATGGGGATGAACTAGTGATAGGAAATACATCTTATTTCGAAACAGGGGAATATGTGGAAGTACTAGAAAATTATATCGGCTGTGATAGTATCGTGACCCTCGATTTATTCGTTATCATTTGCGAGATACAAGGCGCGTCCGAAGAAGTGCCTACAATCTGTAATGGAGAAGCCTCTGGCAAAATTGATTTTTTGGTGCTAGATGGCACGCCGCCTTTTGATTATACTTGGAAAAACCTAGAAAACACGCTTTCAGGCGAGGGAACTTTTGCAAGTCTGAATACGAGCGAATTGATTGAAAATCTGCCTGCTGGAACGTACGTGGTGACGATAAAGGATGATTTTGGAAATGACCTTATCCTTATTCAGAATGTCACGGAGCCGCCTGTGCTAAGCAATGAGTGGCTAGTGTCCGATTATAACGGATTTGGATTAAGTTGCTTTGATGGCGATAATGGCAGCTTAGAAGTGCTTCCAATAGGTGGCGTAGCACCGTATTCTTTTTCTTGGGACAATGGTTCAGTCATCTCCGCTCTCCAAAACCTCACAGCGGGTAGTTACATGGTGACTCTAACGGATAGTTATGGTTGCGAAATAGTCCAAGAAAACGTGCTGACCGCACCTTCACCTATCGAGTTTCAAGCTATTTTTACAAATTCCTCTTGTGGTGGCTTGGCTACAGGGCAAATTGAAATTATAGGAACTAGAGAGGGGGCACCTCCTTATGAATATCAATTTTCTGATGCTGGATTTCAATCTAATGCTTTACAAACAGGCTTATCAGAAGGAACACATAGCGTGACAGTGCGAGATGCAAATGGCTGTATGGTGGATACGACTGCTACCTTAACGGCACCTATTATTCCTGAATTGGATTTGGGAGAGGATAAAATTATTTTCTTAGCAGAGTCTCTAGTTTTGGATGCAAATGCAAATATCTCTTTAGAGAATGCCGTACAATGGTCAGATGCAGCAGGCTTAGATTGCTATGATTGCCCAAGTCCAAATGCACAACCTTTTGTTACTACGACTTATACTATCACAGCAACTTCTGAAGATGGTTGTATTGGCTCGGATTCAATAACGATAGGTGTCCTTGAGCGCAGACGGGTGTATGTACCGAATGTCTTTTCGCCGAATACGGATGGTATCAATGACCTTTTGCCCATTTTTGCAGGCGAAGAAGCAAGTTTAGTGAAGACTTTTCGCGTATTTTCTCGCTGGGGTGAATTGCTCTATGAAGCGAATGATTTTTTGCCTAATGATCCAAATGGCTGGACAGGTGAATTCAAAGGACAAGTAGCTGCACAAGGTATTTATGTATGGACGACAGAAGTAGAATTTTTGGATGGTATTATAAAGTCATATAGTGGCGATGTACTGCTTTTGAAGTAACAAGTCTAAATATAGAAACATGGCATACTGCGAATTAATAGCTGAGCGCGTGCGACTCGCCTTCGAATTACAGGGAGCAAGCTTTGAAGAAAAGAAAATGATGGGTGGACTCTGCTTTATGGTAGATGGAAAGATGTGCTGTGGCATTCATTTTGACAAAAAGCAACAAACAGATTTGCTGATGGCTCGAATAGGGGAGGAAGCCTACGAAGCAGCCTTAGAAAAAGAAGGCGTACATCCTATGGACTTCACAGGTAGACCAATGAAAGGCTATGTATTTGTGACACCTGAAGGATACGGAGAAGAAGAACATTTGGCGTATTGGATAGGGCTTTGCCTGACATTTAATCCTTTAGCGAAAGCAAGTAAAAAAAGGAAGAAAAAGACCTGAAACGGATAGGACAAAAGGCCCAATTTGGAAATCCAAATCGAGCCAAAAGTCAATATCCTGAATCTTTGTCGTGCTTATATATTGAATTGAGTAAGAGACTTCTTGATAAATTTTCAAATAAAGGGGCAAATTATTAAAAAAATATCAAATCTTAAAGACTCTTTCAAAATATCCGCTTAATTCTTTTATTAATAAATCTTTGCTGTCTTCAATTTCTACACCTGAAAGTACTTTTGCTAAACGTTTTTTATACTCTAGCTGCATCATTCTTGCTATTTGAATGCGTTGCGCTTGTGGCGATCCTGCCCCGTGCATACTTTCTGTGAGATAACCTACCGCATTTCTGCCGAGGGTCATATTTTCAATCAATCGCAAAATGCGCATTCGATCTTCGGTCTTCACCTCTGCTTTTCCGCGTAAATATTTTTGGACTAAATCGCCAATTTCAGGACTTTTCAAGTCTTGTTCCGAAGGCATAGTCGCTACAATACCGCCACCTAAATCTTGTGCTAATCGTCCAATTTCATAAGGCAATTTTGTAACATGATGTTTGCAGACATTTGCCAACATTTCATCGCAAATGTACGCGCCAGATTTTGTAGGTTGCCCTTGATAAGAGGCAGCTATACCAGTGCCATAAATTGTTTCGTTCAAATGGGTCATTTCCACCAACTTATCTTTGATATGCGAAGCGCGCGGTACGCCATTCATTTCTGCAACAGTTGCTGCTGCCCCAATTAGCACATCACCAACGCCACTTTTGCAGACATAACTTCTGCGATGATAAGTCGTGAATCGCTCGACAAGCATGGCGGCGAAATCATATTCGCCATCCATGAAAATATATTCATTCGGAATGAAAACATTCTCAAAAATAACCATGGCTTCTTGTCCGCCATATTTTGCATTGCCTACATCAATATCGCCTTCCTCCATGCTGCGGGTATCGCAGGATTGTCGTCCATAGATGTAAGTAATGCCTTTTGCATCGACAGGAACTGCCCCGATAATGGCAAATTCTTTATCCTTTTCGCCTAGTCGCATCGTTGGCATGATGACCATATAATGCGAATTGATGCAGCCCGTTTGGTGCGCCTTCGCTCCTGTAACATATACGCCCTCTGCGGTGCGTTTCGTGATATGGACAAACATATCCTTATCCTCTTGCTGATGCGGTGCGAGGCTGCGATCTCCTTTCACATCAGTCATTGCGCCACCTATCACATAGTTGTAGCGGTGCATTTCAGTTAGGAAACCTTTGAGGCGATTATGATAATCGGTGTCATGCGCTTCGTCCATCTCGAAGGTGACGGAATAGAGGGCATTGAAGGCATCCATTCCCACGCATCGCTGAAAGCAAGTACCTGTAAGTTGCCCTAGTTTGCGTTGCATTTTATTTTGTAAAACCAAATCTTCCACACTCGTACAGACGTGCAAGAAACGACTCACTCGCTCACCTGTGAAAGGGGAAATCACAGAAGCTAATTCTGGCGCGGCTACGGCCAAATCATAGGTTTTCGCCATCGCATTGATAGAAGGGCGAATCATGGGATGTTCGACATAATCCTTTACCAATTCTCCAAATAAATAAATCTTCAAATCCCGTCCGCGCAAGGAATTGATATAGTCTTCACCAGAATGTATTTTTGCTTTCATTGCTTGTCAATGTAGAATGTAGAACCTGTTTGCGGTTCTACATTGATTTAATTCAATTTATATTTTCCAATCACCTGCGATCGTAGACTTCCAACATATAAAACCCCATTAAATTCATTCGCACTTGTGATACCATAGAACACACCAGTAGTATCTTGTAAGCTACGTAATGGCGTTCCGTTTTCATCAAATTCCATAACAATACCGTGTGGTGGTGCAGGCTCAGCACCTGTGAGGGAAGTAGGTAAGCGATAGACCATTTTACGCAAAAAGGGCTTGTCCATAATTTGTTCAACAGCCGCTACGCGCAAGTCAGGACATGCTAACCAGTAACTTCCCTTACCATTGTAGTGGATATTGTCGGGAAAGCAAGGCAATTTATCCGTCCAAATTTCAGTTTGCCCTTTCTTCGGTCCTTTCAGCCAATATTTATGAATGCGTAAACCCATTGTTTCTGTCAGCAGCAGATATTCTCCACTTGGAGCAATCGCCACGCCATTGGCAAATAGCAGCTTATCTAGTTCTATTTTTGTCTCTTTGGTGCTAGGATCATAACTCAATAGACGACCCGTTGGTTGCATTTCCCAGACTTCTTTTATTACATCTCTATTGCGTTGTGTGGCATCAGAAAAATAGATAATTCCATCTTCGGCTATGTCCAGATAGTCCGCATAAAAAATCGTAGTCCCATCCACTTCCTGTGTCAAGGTCGTGATTTTGCCGAGCGTGTCAATGGAAATTAGCCCTTTATATTCATCTGCTACGATGAGATTGCCCGCTTTATCAAATTTCATTCCTAAAGGACGACCGCCTGTATGTACAAATTCTTCGAGGCCTTTGCCCTCCATATCGAAACGAACAATACGCCCATCATAGAAACCCGTATAAAATAGACTATCAGGACCGAAAGCAATGTCTTCTGGACCAACTCCCACGCCTTCAATCACTTTTTCGGCGGAAGCAAGCTTATTATTCACCGCAAAAACACCTGTTAAGCCAGGATTCGGTGGTGGGGTGTAGGCAGCAGGTTCAATATCCACTGGCCAAAAGCACAGATATAGCAATCCGAGTCCTATCAGTATTAAGAGGAATAAAAAGATTCGCTTTAGCATGTTCGTTTTGTTTTAAATACCAATTTATTAATGTGAATTGCCTTAGCCCTCTGCTACTGTTTTCAAGTCCTTTACAAAATCCTCGAAAGCAGGCCGCAAATCTGGTATGCTTTTTGACATCATGCTTAGCAGTAAACCTGAAAAATTTTCTGTCATATCAATTGTCGTAGAGCCACCGCTATTGGAGCTAAGTAAAAACGTGCGAATACCTTTGAATAAGCCAAATGGCATACCGCCTTTCCAGACCATTTTTCGATTCGTTTCTAGCTCTGCTACTGCTACAGGAAAGGCTCGATTTGGACTGATTTTAGCAAAGACTTTTATTTTCTTTCCTAATACAATATCGCCCTCTACGCGGTCTACGGTAGAGTTCCAATTTGGATAATCCGCAGCATTGGTCAAGTACGACCAAATTTTTTCAGGAGGGGCTTGAATGGCTGCTGAAACACTATATTGAAGATTAGAGGAGGTTTGTTCTTTTTTTGCTTGTATCATCGTGTGCTTCATTTGTGAAGAAATGCAAGTTCATACTCGCAAAATACTTCTTTTTTTACTTTTCTGCCATCAGGTCTATATTCGTAATCTTCCAGCGTGTTAAATCCCCCCCTCCAAAGGACACTATAGCAAGTTGATTTTGGCGATTACAATCCGATAGTATAATATGAAAATTATCACTACTAGATACAGAGGTATGTTCAGTATGAATGCAAGTAGCTTGCTCTTTTATTGTTGCAAATAAGTCGGAAAATGCTGTAGGACTATATATTCCTTTAAGACGCTTATCAAGGGTTTCATAAATAGAAGAAAAATCATCTTCTTGTAGAGTAGTGTTGAAATGACTAACTGCATTGTCATGCCCAAAACCATTTTTATACAAAAAGCAAGCAAACCAAGCTAAAAATAGCGTGGCAAGCAGTGACGAAATTAAACCTATTTTCATAGCAAGTGGCTTACCAATAAAAAGCATTATAAGAGCAAGTAAAAATAGAATTGGAATGAGAATAATCATTTGTTTGGTTATGTTTTTTCTTGTGCGGTTTAGTTATTTCGTGTTTTAATAAGCCTTTGGGTTATCTATATCTTCTAAAGATTTAACGCGCTTATAGATATCAGCTAGTGCAATTTTGCAATCAATCGAATATAATTGAATAGCTTTATCTAAGCCAAACGCACTTGAAATTCGCCATAAATTCTCTGCTTCTTTATACCAAGTCTGTACTTTTGGAATTGTTTGCCAAACTAAAACATACTCTTTGAAAGAAGGGATACTACGGTAGCCTTCAAATTTTCCACTGACATCATAATCTTTCGTGGATTCAGATAATACTTCGATGATAAGACAAGGATTTGTCAAAACAACTTTGCTATCTTCGTGAAATTCTTCATCGCCACAAAGCACCGAACAATCAGGATATACTGCTCTATTGAACTTAGGTAAATAAACTTTTTGGTCACTATTATATACCGTACAATCTTTATTTTTTCTATCTAATTCTATATCTATTGCTGTTCCTATACTATTAGAAATTTTACTATGATTAGGCGTTCCACCAGCCATTCCGATAGCTATTGGAACTATCTCACCGTCCCAAAATTCATTTTTGAATTCGGCGTTTGCTTCCAATTCAAGGTATTCTTTAAAGGAGTATTTTTTTTCTAATATTTTTTTTACTGAACTCATATTTTCAGTTTTTCTCCTACATTTTTGCAGAACAAATATACTGTTTTTTGATTACTACTCGGCTATGGTTTTTATTGAACCATACCCGAATAGTAATGTTTTTTGAAAACAGAATTTGGATTTTATGCTGTACAAGCCCTAAGTATTGGGGACTTATCCCACAACTTCCGCTTTCTTCTTCTCCACCTTCGGCTTAGAATAACCTTTCCCTTCAATAATCATTTTAGAAATAATTTCGCACATAATCTCTGATGTGCCACCGCCGATTTGTCCCAATCGAGCATCGCGGAACATACGCGCCAATGGATAAGATTCCATATAACCATAGCCACCGAACATCTGCAAGCATTGCGTCGTTACTCGGTCAGCGAGTTGTGTGCCGAGTAGCTTTGCCATAGATGCTTCTTTCACCACATACTCGCCTTTTTGATAGCGATAGTAAATGCTATAAACGAATTGCTTCACCAATTCAATTTCTGCTGCCATCTGCGCGATGCGGTGGCGGAGTACTTGAAATTGATTCAGTTTTCGTCCGAAGGCCTTGCGTTCATTCATGTAGTTGCAAGCGAGTTCGAGTGCGTATTCTGCATTGGCGTAGCCACCTACAGCCAGAGACAAACGCTCTGAAACGAAATGCTCCATAATATAAAGGAAACCTGCATTTTCATCACCTAGCAGATTTTCGACGGGCACTTTTACATCTTGGAAGGAAATTTCTGCCGTATCGGAGGCGTGCCAACCGAGTTTTTCGAGCTTGGTCGCACTTAATCCTTTCATATCGCGATCAATGATAAGTAGGCTGATACCCGCACCTTTCGCTTCTGGATTGGTCTTTACTGCCGTAATGATAAAGTCACTATACACGCCATTCGTGATGAAGGTCTTCGAGCCATTTACAATATAATAATCTCCTTCGCGGATTGCCGTCGTGCGAATCGCTTGCACGTCCGAACCCGCGTCTGGCTCGGTGATTGCTAAGGCACTTACCATTTCTCCTTTGATACTCGGAATGAGGTATTTTTGTTTTTGTGCCTCTGTTCCTTCATGTTTTAAATGCGTAATTCCTAATAATGGATGCCCACCAAGAGAAGCTGATGCACCACCCGAATTCATCCGTGCCATTTCTTCGTCAAAGATGACATTGTACCATGAATTCAAGCCCATGCCGCCGTATTCTTTTGGTGCAGTCATCGCAAAGAAGCCCATTTCACCGAACTTGCGGAAGATGTCACGCGGCAATTCGCGGGCTTTTTCCCACGTCTCTACATTTGGACGGACTTCTTTTTCTAGGAAATCGCGGAAACTCTGACGGAATAAATTATGCTCCTCTGTGAAATAGTTGAGGTCACTATCATCGCCCTCACCTGCGCTTTTGAAACCTGTTTTTGCTTTGGTATATTTGATGTCGTTCATCACGATTTTAGAAATGATTTCGCGCATCACTTCCGATGAACCGCCACCGATTGTCCCTACGCGCACATCTCGATAGGCACGTGCCATTGGGTAATCTTCCATGAAGCCATACCCGCCATACATTTGGAGGAGTTGCGTGGCTAATTTTTCGTGTAATTCGGTGGCTATCAACTTTGCCATAGAGCAAAGTTTTACATCATAAATACCTTTATTATAAAGCTGACAACAGTAATAACTATATGCTTTCAACGCCTCGACTTCGGATGCGAGTTGTGCGATACGATGCCGCAAGCTTTGGAAGCGGGTTAGAGAACGTCCAAAGGCTTCGCGTTCGGTCATGTATTGGAGGGTTTTTTCCATAGCAGTTTCCATAGCAGTCACGCTACTTGGAATAAAACATACGCGCTCCAGTTGCAAACCATTCATCAGGTAGTAAAATCCCTGTCCCTCTTCGCCTACTAGATTTTCGGCAGGTACGCGCACCTCATCGAAGTGCAACTCTGCGGTATCCGAAGAATGCCAGCCGAGTTTCTTCAACTTTCGGGCAGAAACACCTTCCGAATTTCTATCAATTACGAGTAGACTAATGCCTCCTGCGCCTGCATCGGGATCGGTTTTTACTACAGTGATGATAAAATCTCCATAAACGGCATTCGTGATGAAGGTCTTCGAGCCATTTACTATGTAATGATCGCCATCCAATACCGCGCGGGTTTGTATATTCTGCACATCCGAGCCTGCCCCTGGTTCGGTAATTCCAATACTTGAAATTAAGTCTCCAGAAATGATGCCTGGTAGGTATTTTTCTTTGAGTTTTTCAGAACCAAATTTTAAAATATAAGGCGACGACATATACTGCACCACTTGCTGCGTAATGATAAAGCCACCTGAATTGATACGCCCTAATTCTTCATTGAATACGACATCGTAGAAAAAATCTAGGTTCGAGCCGCCATATTCTTCTGGGTAGGCGAGTCCTAAAAAGCCCATATCACCCATCTTTTTCCATATATCGCGTGGGATGCGTTGCTCTTCTTCCCATTGGTCGATATGGGGTTGTACTTCTTTATCTAAAAAAGTCCGTAAACTCGTTCTGAATAATTCGTGTTCTTCTGTAAAATATCTATTTGCCATGATTTTTATTGTTCTGTATTTGAACGCAGAGACGGGGAGGCGCAGAGATTTTTTACAATTTTTTACGCAAGCCCTTATCTGTGCGTGCTATTTTTTTTACATAAAAGA
>CALGLY010000373.1 GCA_937959095.1 uncultured Saprospiraceae bacterium | reverse complement strand
CAATGTGGCTACTTGGTGAATGAATGGGATAGAGGCACCCGACCGGGACTTTCTGCTTACTTCCTAGACAATGGATTAATGTTACGAACCTATAAAGCAGACTTGGTTGGTCCATTCACTTCGGCTAGTAATGCGGGTGGTTTAGAATTAGTGGATTGGGATAATAATACGGTTTGGAGTTATGAAATCAATACGGCTACCCAGCTTTCGCATCACGATGCGGTCTATATGCCCAATGGAAATATTTTGGTCTTAACTTGGGAATTGGTTTATGAAGCTGAAATCATAGAATTAGGACGAGATCCAAATGAAATTGCGCAGGAAGGTTATATGTGGTCAGAGCGTATTTTGGAGCTAGAACCAGTCGGTAATAATGAAGCTAATATTGTCTGGGAATGGCAAATTAAAGATCATTATATCCAAGATTTTGATGCCAATAAACTCAATTATGGAGTCGTTTCAGAACATCCTGAATTATTCAATATTAACTTACCAGAGTTGAATAGTTCCAACTCAAATGCTACTAGAGATTGGAATCATTTTAATGCCATTGATTATAATGCTGCCTTAGATCAAATATTAATTAGTGTACGTAATTCAGATGAAATTTGGATTTTGGATCATAGTACAACTACTGCCGAGGCAGCGACCCATAGTGGTGGTCGTTATGGTAAAGGCGGTGCTATTTTATATCGCTGGGGAAATGCTTCTGCATACCATAGAGGTGCTGTAAGCGATCAAAAACTATTCGGTCAACATGGTGCGCATTGGATACGGGACGGCTTGATGGATGCAGGTAAGATTTTAATTTTCAATAATGGAAACGGTCGCCCTGGTCCCGATTATTCAACAGCCGAAATCATCAGTCCTCCACAAGATGCCAATGGCGCTTATATCGTTTCAGCTACCAATCCTTATGGCCCTGATGATAGCGAATGGAAATATGGTGATCAGTCGAGTGAAGATTTCTATTCTCCTTATTTGTCAAATGCTCAACGGCTGCCGAATGGCAATACGCTATTGAATGCAGGTTCGCTAGGGATGATCTTTGAAATTGATCCAAGCAAAAATAAAGTTTGGGAATATATCATCCCTTTGTTTGGAGATTTCCCTGGCAGGCAGGGACAAAACGCTAGTAATAACGCTAATTTTAGAGCCTATAAATACGCGCCTGATTTCCCGGGTTTTGAAGGGTTAGATTTAACGGCTGGTGAAACAATCGAGCTTGGCGAAAATCCTTTAGACTGTACGTTTCTTATTTCGTCTATAGAAAAGGAGTCTTTGGTAGAGATGGAAATTAATTATCAGTCGAGCTTCCGTACTATCCAAATTCATAATCCGCAACTACAGCAAGCAAACTTCTCTTTAGTTGATCTTATGGGGCGGCAATTATTGAATGTAACAATCAATGATTTAATGCATACTGTAGACCTGCCGACTCAATTGATGGGAATTTATTTTATACACCTCAAAGCGTCTAATGGTGGTGGTCTTTATACAGAAAAAATATTTTTAAAGTAAGGGAATCGACAAAAAATAATCTACGCCATAATGGGTACCTTATTTATTGCCGATTCCCTAAAATTGCGATCTTTCTGTAATTACGATAAGCATGCATATTGGATTCAAGTAATAAATGCAACGGTATTTATTACTTGAATCCAAGGCATGAAAAAACTCATCTCAGTTCTACTTGCAGCAGTACTTGTATATTGTATTACAATTTTCGAAATTCAACATCTCTCAAAGCCATAGTGGAAATAGTCATTTTCTGAAAAGAACCATCAATAGACTCTTTAAATTGGATCAATCTAAAATCAATTTCTGCCGTTCGAAATTGATGGTCTCCAATAGGTGTTAACTCAAGATTAGCTTTTCTACTCCGTTTTAATAAGAGTTTATTGTTTTCCCATACCACTCGATAGAAAGCCTTTAATTTATCAGAGGTATATATTCCTTCATATTTTAATTGATCTCCTTCTTTCAAGGTGGAGGCATCGTATTGCTTACTATCAAACACTCTTCCATCGGGTAATATATTGCTCATTTTTTTCTGATTTCCCCCAATATTTGTAAATTCTAAGGTGCCTCCAAAGGGTGTTTTGAAAAAGGTCTTTGTTAAAGGAGTCATTACAAAATTGAATCCATTATCATTATCAGAATGATACAATTGCCCATCCTTGATACTGATTTCCGTGGTATATAAATAATCTTCATTCCAATAGAATCCAGTACATGCTTCCATTTCTCTTTTAGACAAGGCTAAAGGAGCTGATTCAGTATCCTTCCTATCGGATGAAATAGGAGTGTCATAGTCCACTAAAAGATCAGCGATTGCATTGACTTTAGAGCCTATATACGAATCAAGGTTTCCTACGACCATTATGGAGGTCTCGGATTGCGTTGAACGGGTCCACTTCCAAGAAAATCCATTGCCTGTTTCTGTCATATAGAATTCATCTTGCCCGAGATATTTCCAATACCTATGTTGTCCAAGACAGTATGCTCGATTGCTTCTTTCCTGTAATTTTCCAGCAATAAAAAGCGATTCATCCATTCGTTCAAAAATAGCTCCTTCAAATCTTTTGGATTGATAATTAGCCATCCATTTTTGAAAATCTAATCTAGTCGTATAGGTATGAGGTGAATGTGCTTCAAATGGTGTAACAATTACGTTCAAGTATCCGGTATCGGTTTTATCATATCCTACAGCGCTATTTTTAGATTCAATAGAGTTTTCTACCTTGACTGTACTATTGGTCATGTTAAGAGGAGCGAAAATATGGGTAGCAGCATATTCAGAAAAAGAGCGTCCTGCTACCTTTTCTACCACCATCTGCAAAATTTTAATGCCTGAATGACTATGCCGAAATTCTTTATCTGGACTTAGGTTGGAGCTGAATTTTTTTGTAAAATTTAAAAAATCCTCCTGCGTAAAAGGATCCGAGAACTTCCAACCAGCCATAAGTCTTAAGGAAGCAATAAATGGCAAATCACTGCTATGATTTAGCAAATGAGATAAGGATACTTGATCTTGAAAACCAAGTTCTGGTAAATATTTATTTACAGAATCGTCTAAGTTAAGCTGTTTTTTTTTTTCCAGTTGTAAAATGGAAAAAACAACTAATTGCTCCGTAAGTCCTTCCAAAGGGAAGACCGTATTTTCATTAAAGGCTACTCCAAAAGTCAAATTAGCTGCACCATAATCTTTTGATAAAAGGACTTTTTCGCCTTGTAATATAATAACAGAAGCTCCTGGAGTGGTCATTGTCATCCTATCGGCAAATAAGGAATCTATAGTCGCCGTAATCTCTTTTGAGCTGATATTTTTTTGCCCAAGAATCGTTTGAAGATTAAAAAAGTAACAAAGGGAAAATGCTACGAGAGTAGCTAATAGCTGATGTTGTTTCATAATTTAAACCTTGATGATTATTTTTCACAAAGGTGAGCTTGTTTGATCTACTTCAAGCCTACTTTATGGGAAAATAGGTACAGGTTTATAATCTAGCACCTAAAATACGTTGTAAACTGATTTGACTTAGGCGATGTACAAGAATAAACTAGACAATTTAGGCTAAATATTTTTTCTTCTAATAAGTTTTCAAAAACCCTGTCTGTCGTCAGGCAGGCACGTATAGCTAGCTAAATAAGGCTTTTTTAAGATTTATTAGAGGGAAAAGGATCAGTATAAATTGTCTAGTTTATTTTTGTACATCGCCTTACTATTTAGGAGAATAAATTGAAAAGTAGTAATTTCATAGTATGAAAAAAATCATCTTAATTATACTGGTAGCGCTATTCGTATTTCAATCCTGTACTCCGAAAATGGAAAAGAAAGAAGATCTTTCGACCTATTATCTGATAAGACATGCTGAAAAAGATCGTTCAGATAAGACGAATCGAAACCCCGATTTAACAGAAGAGGGGCTTCAACGGGCAGAAAATTGGGCAAGACACTTCAAAGACATAACCTTTGATGTTATCTACTCCACAGATACTAATAGAACAAAACAAACAGCTGCGCCTACTGCCAAAACAAAGAATCTAGCATTGCAATTTTACGATCCGAGCAAGATGGATATGGAAGAATTTATGATCCAAACCAAAGGAAAAACGATTCTTATTGTAGGGCATTCCAATACCACTCCGATGCTTACCAATAAGCTATTAGGCGAAGATAAATATGAAGATATTGCAGATAATAACAATTCTAATTTATACATTGTCACGATAAGCAAAGATTCAAGAAACGCTAAGCTTTCGGTCGTTACTTCTAGCTAGAAAACTGGCGTAAAGGAGTAAATTATTTTTTACCTACTCCTTTAATTCTACATTAAGACTCTAAGTAGAGTCTTAATGTAGAATTAGGAATAATTCAGAAATAAATTTACACTTTGAACTGCTTCTTTTCCATCCCTTTTACACTTGAAAAATCCTTATGTAGCTAAGGCTATATGCGGTTTTTCAAGCCCAAAAGGAAAGAAAAATAAGCTACCTCAAGAATGTAAATTTATTCCTGCACCATTCCTTACACCATAAAGCAATCGAATAATGTCAAAGCATTACCATTTTATCATTCATAAGCCTTTTGGGTATCTTTCTCAGTTTATAACGAACCAGACAAAACGCAGAAAAAAGCTATTAGGAGAACTAGGCGAATTTCCTGAAGGAACAATGGCAATTGGTAGATTAGATGCCAATTCAGAAGGCTTATTATTGCTGACTACTGATGGAAAAATAAGTGAACAGATAAGAAGCAGAAAAATTGAAAAAGAATATTTCGTTCAAGTAGATGGTGAAATCACTACGGAAGCGATAGAAGAACTACAAGCGGGAGTGGAAATAAGCTTAAATCAAAAAAAATACAAAACACTAGCCTGCAAAGCCCACAAGCTACATCCTGTACCCGTTTTTGAAGCACGAACAAAAAAAATAAGAGACGAAAGACATGGCCCTACAAGCTGGTTGTCTATAACAATAAGAGAAGGGAAATTCCGACAAGTTCGCAAAATGACTGCTGTTGTCGGATTCCCAACTTTACGTCTAATCCGTGTACGAATTGGGAATATTCAACTCAACAACTTGAAAGCAGGGCAAATTATTGAGGTCGATAATTTAGAAGGAGGTCTATTGCAAATTGCCTAAAATCCGATTCGATAACCAATATTCCCTTTCCATACCCGATTATTTAGGTCTAAATTTTCATATTGAAAACTTTCAAAATAGCCCTCTGGTCGCCACGTATTTCGATGATAAATTACATCTAGGAAGAGGCCGTTTGCTTGATTAATCATAAACTCAAAACGCAACCCTCCTTCAAGGAAAGAACTAGGAGATAAATTGTATACCGTCTCTGAATCGAAGCGATTTTTCTGATACTCTCCTGATCCATAGTGAATACGTCCATAGGAAATAAAGGGTTGAATTTCTATCGCTTCAGCAAGGTGAAATCGAAGCCCTAAAGTAGCACCATAATTAAATTGTCTGACGCTACTATGGCGATCTTGATTGGTTAGGGTCTCTATATTTTCTCGAATATATCCTGGAGAAATAAATTGCCGTTCTGCAAAACGAGTTCTCAAATAAGAAGTATAATAGAATAAACTTTGATAGGTAGAATTTACTTCAAAGCGGAAGCGACGCGTATTATAAGAAACGGATAAACCAACGTTCTTTTCAACATAATCTACATCGTACCAAGTTGGAAAGCCTTTTTCTAAATTATCAAAAATGTAATCCAATTTCCCTACTCCAATTCCGAGGTGTATGCCGACAGCAAACTGATCAATGATTTTTGTTTTGGCTTGTATTCTACGATTAGTAGCACTTGCTGTTTCGACTGGTTTCGGCACTTTTAGCCATATTTTTTGGGGAGAAATATTTCCTTTTTCAGGGTACAAGGTCACTTCATAAGGTTTGTTCTTCGCACTTAATTGCTTGATTTCAACGCCATCAATAAAATTTCTATCTAGCGTTTTATCAATGAAAAAGGTCACCTTTTCCCGTTCATAATTCATTGCCAACATAATCACTAAAGCATCTACATCATTTTTAAAGCCTTTGATTAAACCTAGTAAAAGGGTTGGGTTTTCAAAGGGAGCTAAATCAGGCGTGACAATAGAAAGCATATCTGGTCCTTGAAATTCAGGGACTCGTTTTTTGAAATCACGTAAATCTACTTCTGCTCCACGAAAAGGATAGGCCCAAAACGTCAAGTCTTCTTGATATTTCTTCCCTTGCCGTTTATCAGACATCTGAAAGGGCAAGTGCATAACACCAGGCGCTTGCGCTAGTGCTTCTATAGTGAATAGCAAACAACAAAAGAGAAGTAGATTTTTGAAATTCATTTTAGCATTTTTTTGTAAAAACTTCAAACTTGACTTACTACTAAGATGAAACATATTTTTATTCTACTTTCAATAGGCGTCGAAAGGTAAAAGAATAAGAAATTTTAGAGAAGCCCATATAAAAGTACGATAAAGCCTAAGAAAACGCTGTCTATAGCTTCAAAAAACTACTACTTAGCAGCAGGTGAAATAGGCAGTTTATCCTGTTCGAGTTGTTTTATTATAGCTTCAATGGTGTTTAACTTAAATGGCTTCGCCAAAAAGCCATCCGCGCCAGCTTCATAGGCAGCGATTTTGTCTTCGGGAAAGGCATTAGCAGTCAAGACAACGATATGGGGTGGGTTAGTGCTATTCTGTTTAATTAGGCGGGTTGCTTCTAGACCATCCATCACTGGCATTTGAACATCCATGAAGATAAGATCATAGTCCTGTGCTTGCGTTGCTTCTACTCCCAAGCGACCATTTGCCGCACTATCAGAGGCATAACCTAATTTTTTAAGTCCTGCACCCAATAGTTTCAGGTTAATCATATTGTCTTCTACTATTAGGATTTGGAGTGTTTTTTCTGCTTGGTTCTCTTCGGCTAGAGGTGGCGATTTTGGTATTTCGTTTATTCGTTCTTTGCATCGATTCAGTGGTACTTCAAAACTAAAAACAGATCCTTTTCCCTTTTCACTCTCCACACTTATGTTCCCTTTCATCAGGTCTACGAGTTGTTTGCATATAGATAGACCAAGTCCTATGCCACCATATTCTCTATTGAGGTTGCTATTTGCCTGTGAAAATTGCTCAAATATTTCGTTTTGTACTGTAGTTTCAATGCCAATACCAGTGTCTTTTACGTTACATTGCAAGGTGAACTGGTCATCGTCGATTGCTTGGGCTGATACGAATACATCTACGCTGCCATCTTCCGTAAATTTTATGGCATTATCAATTAAGTTATCTAATACTTGTTTTATCCGCTTACTATCTCCAATTGCTTTTCTTGGGGCATTTTCGTCCAAGTGAAGCCTAAGTACGACATGTTTTTGATCTAATAATAGATGACATACATGGATGGTCTCCTGAAATAGGGCATGAACATCAAATACTTTATGCTGTATTTGTAATTTACCTTCTTTTATTCGAGTATTATCCAATAAGTCTTCGATAAGTGCAGTAAGGTTTTTTCCACTGGATTGTAGGGTTGTAATATAACCCTGTTGCTCCTCATTGAGCGGTGTTTTTTCTAGTAAATCACTTACTACAAGAATACCGTTCATAGGAGTACGCATTTCATGACTAATGACAGAAAGGAAACGTTCTTTTGCTTCTATAGCAGCGTTGGCTTTTTGTCCTAGTTTAACAATGTTTGAAAACTGCTGATATAAGACCATTAACAATAAACTACCTAAAAAGAGAAACTCTAGTAGAAAATAAATACTATCTCCCTGATGATAGAATATATCCATTACCACATAGATGGAGCTAGCTAGCGCGGTAGTTATTAATGCAACTAATACAAACCAAATATTGTGTCTCTTATCCTTAATCGCTCTTTTAATGATAATGGACATGTAAACAATACTAGCAAAGACAACGAATAAATGGTAGAAAATTAGTTCAAATACCCATGTTATAGGAGCAATAAGTACCAAAACCACAAAAATAAGTTGTACACTTTGAAGAATGATGGCGAAGACTTTTGGGGCATATGTCGTGTAAAATTTTTCCATAGAACCTGCTAAGAAAAAAAAAGTCAATATAACCCCAAGCAACTCCAAACGAATAGACCATTCCCAATCAAAATCAATAAAGAAAATATTAAAGATTTTCATGTCAGCAGAGGTACGCCAATAGCCGAAACTCAGAAATGCTAACCCCAGGTAAATAATACTTTCATTGACAGAAAAAATAAAATAACAACCTATTAATAAAAGAGCGATAAAAAACGTGCCGCCCCAAAAGGCGAGTCCATAAAAAATCTGTTGCTTTTGCCCTTTTGTTGCGATATGTTCATCCCCTAGAAAAGTATGATATAGAAGCCCTGATCTATTGGTTTTAAAATTAGATACTTGAATCGTAATCCTAAAACTATCTTGCACCGGCGGCAATTCTAGATGTATTGGCATGGAGTTATAAGAGCTTTCCTTTACCCTCTTCCCTACATCTCCTTGCTGCATTATTAATGCATCATCAATATAAATCTTACAGTTAGATGCTATAAATTTTGTTTGGAAAACAAGGCGAGGAGCATTCGATGGAGCTTTTACTTTTAGCTGATAAGTAGCATAGCCAAAATTTGGTAATACACTATCCTTAGTATTGGCCCAACTAATTGGGACGTTAATAGGTGCTGAATCATATGTACCAGTCGCTATTTGCTGTGGGGTAAGTAGCTCATTCCAATAAAAATCCCATGCTCCATCTAAAGTTACGTAAGGATTTTCAATAAATTCATGCTTGCTAATGTCTATGCGTCCTGCTTTTGCAATGGGAGTATGCTCTGTTGTTTCACTACAAGCGACAAGCATGGTGGAGAGTACACTCAAGCAAAACAACAGTTTTTGAAATTTCATTTTGGATAGATGTATTCAAATAATACCTTAATTTAACTGGTGGATCAATCCGTAAGTAATTTTCAACTTTAGGGAGTTTGTCTTTTGATATTCAAGGCGTAAGAAGGGCACATAACTAGCTCTGTAACCGACGAACAACGAAGAAAATCAGAAAAAGAAGCCGATAAAGTTGAAAATTATTTATGGATTGATGCACTAGTACACTGTAACAAAAGTTTATTTGTATTTTGACTAAGCTTATTTTTTTAGTATTCGAGGCGCAAAATTGGGAACATAACTGGTTATGAAGCCCGATTTTGGAACGAAGAAAACTGGAAAAAGAAGCAGTCATAAA
>CALGLY010000372.1 GCA_937959095.1 uncultured Saprospiraceae bacterium | reverse complement strand
GTGATTTTGAATTTCATAATATTGTTTTTTAGTAAAAAATTAATGGCTTCTTAGTAATTTTATATGTTGTTTTCCATCGGTAACAATAAGAAATGAACCGCCAGAATAGTTATCAAAATATAATTTCTTGCTAAAGGGAGGTATTTTTATATTAGCGACCACTTTCCCATCTATATCATAGATAATGAAGTCTTTCCAGGTATTTTCTTGATTATGTAATACAAATCCATCTTTGTATGGATTAGGGTAACAAGAGAAAGAATTATTAGCTTTCTGCTCAAAAGTTGATGTAAATGTATCTAGTGCAAGATTATCAAAATACACATGACTACATTCATAACAAAGGTCAATAGGACCTCCATATCCAAAACGATATTTAGATAATTCTATATGTATAGAGTCGGGAATTATATTGTTGTTTAGGTATCTAATTGAAAGTTCAAATTTTTGATATTCATTATCTGTCTCTTTTAAGATTGTCTTTGCTTGGCCAATAGTGTCTCTCTTCTTAGCAATGAAATCAAACTTGGTGAGATATACATCTACATATCCTCTTAATGAATCACTATAAGTTCCTAAAAGAACAGTTTTATAATCACCCGTTAAGATTTCAGGACGAAAATTAATAGGCAAACCTGAGTTTTCGTTTCCTAAAATAATTTTAGCTTTTTCAAATTGATAGAAACCAGATAATACCAAAGCATAGTCTCCTTTCGAGGACTCTGTAGTTTTAGAAACTGTTTTGGAATTGCCAATGGAGTTAGCAGCCCAATTAATAGGCATTCCCGAAGCTCTATCTGCAATGATAGTATCATAGATAGCTCCTCCAAAGAGGAAACTATCTTGCCACATTTCAAAGTCTAAGTTGTAATTATTTGTTTCCTGGGCATTGCATAGTTCAATAGTTAAAAAGAATATCAGACTTAATATCCTTATTGATAATTTCATATGTTATTTTATGGAAATATTGTGAAACTTTTTTCATTTACTTTAATTCCATTAATAAGAGCTTCAATCCAAACGGTTTTATATGCTAAGCTAGAATTTCCAAATAATGTCACATTATTTGAACTACTATTCCCACACGAAACATTTGAAACTGCTTGATATTGAGTTTGCCCCCAAAGTTCGTATCTAAGTCTTATTTGATAATCCATAGCCTTAGTAGCACTAGAAGATATATTTACATTTTCACCTAGTCTAGGATATGAGTCATTGATATTTAGCGTAGGTACATAACCTACTGAAGTAATTTGATGTTCTGCAACTTGTTCATATGTATCACACTGTTCAACATGAAAAGAAATAGTTGTCCCAACAGGAACATTTTGAAGTTGGTATTCAGTAGTTAAAGGCTGTTCGCTACATTGCCGATGAACAAAAAATCTAGTAGGAATACCATCGAATATCGCCCACACTGTATAAGGAGCATCAGCACTAGGGGTACTTGTTACTAAAACAGATTTGCCTGAATTTAGATTTCCTTCACAAACTTCTAGTGTGACATCAATTTGATCGGGACAACCATACAATGACTCTAAAGCAAAAATATCATCTTCGGTGAACTCACAATCTTGACACCACCTACAACCTCTATCAGCATTTGGTCCAGCATTAAATACCGACCCAGGTTGGTAAGTATCTGGATTAGACCCTTCAATAAGAGTCCCGAAAGTCTCGCTATTATGCGCAATTCCTAACACATGCCCTACTTCGTGCATGATCGTTTTCTTAAACATACATAAGGGTTCAAAATCCAAGAAATTGCAACTATCCTCATCCGTACAAGGACATCTATCCCAGTTAATGCTAAAATCAATTTGACCACCAATAGACCCTCCAGAATCAAAAAATGTTTGGACATTAGGGGCACTAAATCCAGGGAGGTCATCTTCATCAAATGGAGCAGAGGCATTAGCTCCACCACAAACTCCGCCATCTCTACAAACAAAAACTAAATCCGCTTCTGCAGCATTTTGAACAGGAGTAAACTGAATTGTTAGATCTAGTTGATTATATTCACGCATTGCCGCATGGTAGACATCTTCATACGGCGATCCTACGCAAGAGGGATCCAAAAAATAAGTCAAATTAGACGCTTCACAAGGTGTGATTAATTGCCACAAATCTTGATTGAATTGTATTTGTCTTGATTCAATCTCATTGCTATCACTAATAACTGCTTCGTGATCAATTTCAAGATTATCGCTACAACCAAAGCATAAAAGCATAAAAAGTAATGAAAAATAAGTAAGGGGATGTAATGTTTTTAATTTTTTGTCTTTCATTATAATGAATTTAATCGGTTGAAATTGTTGTGAATATAACATTAGGTTTAATCTAAAAATGGGGTTTAATTCTTCTATACTTGAATCGTAATCAAAATAATTTATGCCATTGCGACACCTTAGTTTGCAGTAGGACTTTTTTTAAAACGGCACAAAAGAAGGCAAAAAATATTTGCTTTTCGGGCAAACGCATTCGTGCCTTTAACTTAAAATCGTACATAAATCTGCAGCTCTATATTTGATTCTAAAGCAAAGGAAAAGTATAAGAGTCCGAAAAAGCTGGACTCTGAAAAAGAAAATGGTTTTTTCTAATCTAAGAAAGGAAAGTATTTTTTGGAAAGCTATATTAGAATCTACTCGACTTTAGCCAAAGACTACTTGGCTAAAGTCGAGCGGATAATCAATCTACCGCTTCCAGTGCCGCAAAAAGCTGCCCTAGACCTTGCGCTGTTTTTACATCTATTTCCTGTTTTCTAAGGATGTTTTTAATACGTCTTGCATGTCCTGGGAATGCTTTTAGTAGTTTTTTATCATTTTTCTTCACTTTATGCAGTGTTCCATGTTCGTCGAGTAACCAATATTCATATAGCGAGCGAAATTCATTTGGACGGCGTACCAGACCTAAATTTTCAATATACTTTTCGAGGCGCATATGTTTGGTGTGGAGTTCCCAAAGGGTATATTTTTCGCCTTTATGTAGCGGCTGATAGTACTTATAACCTCTTGGACCTATGCCGTAGGTAGCATATAAATCGTGTACTTCTAGCTTGATTTCTTCACCATTTTCTTGTTCTACCAATAGCCCGCGCAATAGGGTATTCGGTAATTCTGCGGTGAAACCATCATCGAGTTGCACATATAGAATCTGATCTACGATATTGAGCGCAATACCTACAGTGCCACTATAGCCTTCTGCGATTTCTATTTTGCCATTTTGCCAATCCGTGGCTAAGTAGGGCGTGCCTTTTATTCGTAAATTAGGATTTTCAAAACCCTGAAAGCCTGTGGGCATGGCGTGCATATTAGCGAGTTGCATGAGATTGACTTGTTCAACCTGTGCTGTGCCATTTGCTTCACTTAGGCTAGTGACTTGTGCTTGTAAATAGGAGCTGCTTATAAGGAAAAGAAGAAGGAAAGTCTGTTTCATAATGATTTACTTTTTGATGAACCTTTTATTCAAACGATATGCTACCCGAAATCGCTGTCTATTATGCTCATTTTAATCGTATTTTATTGCCGCTTTTTTAACTCTCATTGCTTCCTTGCGTTTCAAAACCGACATTTTTTTAAACATAATATTAAAATGTATTGATATATATTGTATATATAAAAGTGTAATTCGTTTGTAATTAAACACTTACCATCACCATTTATAGGTATCTCTTCTATTTGTATTAATTTTTTTTGCATCTTTTTGTCTTAGCTGTCGTACCTTCATAGTATAATTATGAGTTGTGGTTATTGTGTGCTAATGATTAATATATAATGAATATTCTACTTTATCGAATTTAATCTAGCTCCTCTACTGTTTGAGTAGTCTAAATTTTGTAAAATTTATTATTTGTTAAATATTAATGTATTTTACATCACTAAATCACATCCTTCACACTTTGAGAATAAGTACGTTTTATGGATTTACAATACATATTTCAGACACTTTGGAAGAAAAAATGGATTCTGTTACTCACCGCATTAGGAACAGCATTGCTGACGTTTTTTTTACTTCGGTTATTACCACCTACTTTCAAAGCAGAAGGGGTAGTAAGCACAGGTATTATTGAACGAAAAGCTATTGACTTGGAGAATGACAATCCGTTTGTCCAACAGTACCAAGTGCGTAGCCAATTTAGTAATTACATCAATCGGTTACGTTCCCGCACGAGTTTACGTCGTCTTTCTTATCATCTATTGGCACACGATTTGGAAGCTATGAATGCTGGCAAAACGCCCTTCATGGAGCCAAATGAAGACGATTTGAAATATTCCTCTAGCGATGCTACGGAATTGGTGCGCCTATTGCGCGATTCAGCAAGCTATGCAAGTGCCAATCGAGAGCAAGAACCTCGAATTCGGAGTGTAGCTACCGCTTTTGGGTATGATTATGAAACCCTAAGCGAGCGACTAAATGTGATGCGCGATGGCGATACGGACTACTTGAAAGTACAATTCGAGTCGCCTGATCCGATGTATTGCAAGTTTGCAGTGAATACCCTTGCAGAGGACTTTATCCTGATGTTTCAGGAAGATAGAATAGCCGAAGAGAATGGCGCAGTACAGTTCTACGAGAAGCTTTCGGACGAGAAGAAGAAGAAATTGGATAGTCTTAGCGACGCAATTACAAATTACAAGCAAGACAATGAAATTATAGATATAGCCGAACAAAATAGCAGTATCATTGGCGAAATTCGGGATTTGGAGTTCGCAAGAGATGAAGCTAAAAAGGATATAGGAGGACTGAAAAGAGGAATTGCAAATCTAGATAAGTACTTGGAAGATGAGGAACTTTCTTTTTCTAAAGAAGATGCCAAGTCGCTCTTATTGCGCGAAGATGTAGCAAAGCTGAAAAATGCTAAGAGCGAGCTTTTAGAGCGCTATAACCTAGAAGGACGTATCCTAGAAGAGACAAAAGATGAATTGGATAAAAAAGATGCAGAACTCGATGTGCAGCTAGTAGAATTGGCAGAAGAACGTCTTCGTAAGCTAGACCGTGCTGATGCTAACCAAGACCTAAAGGACTTGATGTTTAAACGTATCGATGCAGAAATTGAGCTATTGGTAGCAGAAGAAAGTGTGAGTTCACTGAATACGGCAATCAATAGAGTGAAGACACGTGCTAAAGGCAGTGTAGCATCAGGTCAAGCATTAGAAGAACTACAAGGCGAAAAACTTATCGTAACGGAAGAATACCTAAGTAATGTAGCAAAGCGCGATGAAGCACGTCGAATTGCACTTTCATCAGGTACGACACTGAAAATCATTGAATATGCAGAGCTACCAGAAAAAGCAGAAAGCTCTAAAGCAATGGTTATTTCTGCCTTAGCAGGTATCACAGCAGCGGCAGCAGTAGGATTGTTATTCTTGTTCTTGTCTTTGATGGATAATCGCTTGAGTACACCTGAGCGCTTCTCTACGCTCACGCAGCTTCCTGTTATTGGTTCGTTGAAAGCGTTGAAGAATAAGAACAAAGATGTAAATCGCATCTTCGAAAAACCAACTCAAAATGCAGGCGAGCAGGAATTTCGAGAAGATATTCGGCGCATTCGTTATGCTATTGAATCGTCGGGTGGCAATAAGTTCCTTTTCACTAGCCCGAAAGCGCAAGAAGGAAAGAGCTTTTTGATTGTAGCTTTGGCGCACTCCTTGAGTTTGATGCAAAAGAAAGTATTGGTAGTGGATACCAATTTCAAGAATAATACCCTCACCAGCCTTGCCAATAAAGTGATGGCAGACAATCCATTATTCAACGGTTTAGCAGGTGAAAATGCGGATGCCGCAGTAGCTGCAAAAGCTTTAGATGCAAAATGGCAACTAAATCGGAATGTAGACGTATTAGGCAATCAAGGAGGTGGTTACTCGCCTTCTGAATTACTGGCGGGACGCAATTTTGACCGTATCCTAGATGGTGCGACGGAAGAGTACGATTACATTTTCATGGAATCACCTTCTATGAATAAGTATTCGGATACGCAAGAACTAAGCCGCTATGCGGATAAGATTATCGCTATTTTCGATTCAGCAGGTGCACTTACCGCAGCAGATAAAGAATCTATCGCATTCTTACGTGAGCAAGATGATAAATTCTTAGGAGCAATTTTAAATAACGCAAGTTAGATAAGAGTTATGAACTATGAGTTATGAGTTATAGGATATGAGATATGTATCTTTGACAAAAAAAATTATATCTCACTCTTATAACTCATAATTCATAACTCATAGCTTATATTTCACATCTATACCCAGTGAGTTCAGAAAAATCGTATTGGATAAGGTCGGGCTTTTATACACTGATGCAGCAAGGTACATCATTAGTGTTTGGTGTAGGGAGTTTTATGATTCTTACACGTGCATTGTCCGAGCATATGCTAGGGGCATGGGTATTGTTTTTGTTGACCGCGACCTTCTTTGAGCAAGGCCGCACAGGCTTACAGCAAAACGCCCTTGTTAAGTTTCTTACTACTGCTGAAGGGAAAGAATATCGACGTATCAACACGGCATCTTTATGCCTAAATCTTATTGTCACCACAGTCATTGCAATCGTACTTTTTAGCTTTGCTAATTTGCTAAGTATTGCAATGAATGCTCCCGAACTATACGAATTATTACTTATTTATTGTCTTACGAATATTTGTTTGTTGCCCTTTTTTCAATTCAATTTTGTGCAACAAGCCAATCTTCGGTTTGATGGTATATTCTGGAGCAATCTTGTGTTTCGTGGCGGAATGTTCGTTTACATCGCATGGGTTTTCTTTTCCAATTCTGAATTTACCTTAATCAATCTTGCTATAGCACGCACCGTAGCGGCGGCATTGGCAGGTTTTGTCTCTTGGTTTTTTGCGCGTCCATTTCTAAAGTTTGATTGGAATATATCATGGAAATGGGTTCGGAAACTGTTCCATTACGGCAAATTCACAATGGGAACGAACCTCAGCACCATGCTCTATAAGCAGATAGATAGATGGATGCTTTCGCCTATGCTAGGATTGGCATCGGTAGCGATTTATGAGGTGGCAATGAAGATAACGAACTATACCGAAGCACCTACGTTTGCTGCTGCGTCCATGCTATTTCCGCAAAGTGCGCGTCGTATGAAGGAGGGCAAACATGCCATCAAAGACCTCTACGAAAAGACCGTAGGAGGAATTTTGACCTTTATTGTTCCTGTTATCATCTTGGTGTTATTGTTTGCAGAAGTATTCATTTTCATACTTGCAGGCGATAAATATCCGGAAGCACCCAATGTGCTGCGCATGACGATATTTTATGGCTTATTCATTCCTTACGCCGTGCAATTTGGTATCGTGTTAGACTCGACAGGGCGACCGCAAATTAATTTTTGGTTTACGATAGTAGGGGCAATTATCAATATTGTTTCCAACTACATATTCATCAGTATGTATGGTATTTATGGTGCGGTATTTGGGACACTGATTACCTATAGTACTGCCTTCGTAGCCATGCAATATTACCTCAACAAAACCTTTGGTATCAAGCCACTTCGCGCCTTCAAGTATATGGTAGAATTCTACGGAATGCTCTTCAAAATAGGGCGTACAAAAATAAAAGAATTCCTATCCAAAGAAAGCGTTAGCGCGTAGGTCTAATAAATTGACAATCCTCATTAAGAAAGCTTCTATCAAAAATATGAGTAATATAGACATCATTTATTTTACACTCTTTCCTTGGGATCATCCCTATTCTTCGGTTTCCTTGTCTTTCACTCGCGAGTTTGCGAAGAATAATAGAGTATTCTATGTCAATCCTCCATTTACCTATAAAGATTTTATAAAAAATAGAAATTCGGAAGCCATCAAGTCCCGTCGTGGTGATTTGATACGCGGCAAAATGCGTTATGAGAAGATTCCGAATTTGCCTGATAATGTCATTGCGGTGCAGCCGCCAATGATAATGCCGATTAATTTTCTCCCGAAGGGAGGACTATATGATACCCTACACCGTTGGGATAATGAAGTAGTATTCAAAACGATAAAAAAAGTAGTAGATGATTATAAACTCAAAAACTACATTTATCTGAATTGTTTCAATCCGTTTGTAGGTGGTGTGCTGCCCGTTAGTTTTAAGCCTTTGCTCAATATTTATCAATGCATTGATGATATGGAACAGGAGGTGTATACGGCAAAGCATTGGGCTACACTCGAAGAAAAAGTCATCCAAGATGCAGACCTTGCCTTTGTGACTTCGCGCGAATTGCGTAACTTGAAAGTGCCGTTCAATAAAAACACTTACATCCTGCACAATGCAGTAGATGAGACTATTTTTGAAAAATCTATCAGCGAAAGCTACCCACGTCCCGATGAGATAAAGCATGTGACCACGCCTATTATTGGCTTCACAGGCAATATGGATGCATCGCGCATGGATTATAAATTACTAAAAAGTATCGCGGATGCACATCCCGATAAGACTTTGGTTTTAGTGGGGCCGATAAATAGCAATGAATTTTATGAATTAGGCTTGGATAAGCAAGCAAATGTGATAAGTACAGGTAGTAAAAATATCAATGATTTGCCGAAGTACCTACAGCATTTTGACTGTACCATTATTCCATTCCTTTGCAATACGCTCACAGCAAGTATCTATCCATTGAAGATAAATGAATACTTATTTTCAGGAAAACCCGTCATTTCGACGAGCTTCTCTGTAGATATTCGTGGCTTCGGCGATGTGATTTACTTAGCTAAAGACCATGAGCACTTCAATAAATTGATAAATCAAGCGATTACGGAAGATAAGTTGCAATTAAAAGAGGCAAGAATTGCCGTTGCACGAACCAATACGTGGGAACATCGCGTAAAAGAGTTCTGGGAAGTAGTCGAAAAGCATCTTGTGTTAGCGTAGAATGGATTTTTAGATTTTTTGGACATTGCATTTAGACGTACAGTTTTTAATCCAAAAATCTAAAACACTAAAACTCGAAAAAATAAATTTACAATTTTGACAAGCCATTTGATAAAGGAGTGCTTTACTTCAAACGATTTATCAAATGGCTTGGCTGTGGAAATTGTAAATTTATTTTTTCCCACTACTAATTAATTATGAAACCAACAATTTCACAACGCGATCAGATTTTGGAAATCCTAGTACTAGCAATGTGTGCAGTACTACTGATTGGTTTTTTTGTAAAAGTTCTATTTATTTAAAGCAAAGTGGCTTCGCCAAATTTAAAATTGAGAATGGATAATTCTCAATTTTGGCAAAGCCATCGGTAGCAGAGTATAAGAGCATATTTGGGTTCTCAGTTTGTAAAAATTCCAAACATACTCTAATTATAAAAGAAGATAAATGTCCACATTAAATCCGACAGCATATAATTGGTGGGATCGAGAATTCGTCTTCAAGCAGTTGCATAGTCCGCTTGGCTATGCAGTTATTGTAGCTATTGCCCTTGCTATTGCTGCTGCCACTGCTTTTGCAGGCTTGAAAGGTGGAGTCGTATTGCTTGGTTTGGTCGTGGGAACACCTGTATTGATTGGTTGTTTCCTGAATTTAGAATTTGGGCTAATGCTCACCGTAACCCTGAGTTTTTTCGTGAATTATATGCGAAAATTCTCCTCCTTTCCCTTTGGCACAGCCCTCGATGGTTTGCTGCTCATTATGGGATTAGGGCTGGTGTATAGGATGCTGAAAGAACGAAATTTTAGCTTTGCCAATAGTGGCATTAGCGTCATGGTTTTGATATGGGTCGCCTATAATTTATTGCAAGTCCTCAATCCGAATGCGCCTTCCATCACTGGTTGGATTTATTCGGTACGTTCCTTAGCGATATGGCTTTTAATTTACTTTGTAGGTTGCTATGCTTTCAAGAGTAAAGCGGCGGTGATGCGTTTCATTACGCTCATCATTGTACTCACGATGGTAGCCGTTATGGTGGGTTTGCGGCAGGAATTTTTTGGCTTTTCGCAGCAAGAACTCGCTTGGCTCTATTCCGACCCCTTGCGCTTCCGACTGTATTTTACCTGGTCGCGCTTGCGTATTTTCTCGCTCTTTTCCGACCCAACTTCACTCGGTATCGCAATGGCATATATGGCGATGTTTTGTGTGATTTTAGCAACCGCTAAATTTGCAACTTGGAAGCGCGTCGCACTTGTGGTATCAGCAATCTTGATGATTGTCACGATAATGTATACTGGTTCTCGAACGCCCGTATTGATGATTCCTGCGGGGATGCTCCTTTTTGTACTGATGACTTTCCGAAAAGAAGTCGTCATTCCAATAATGATTTTAGGCGTAGTAGGCACAGGACTGATGATGAAATCGACGAGTAATCCCGTTATTTTCAGAATTCAATCTGCCTTTAATCCTTCGGAAGATAGTTCGATGCAATTGCGCCTTCGGAATCAGAATTTCATACAACCTTACATTCAACAGAACCCAATGGGACTTGGTTTGGCGAGTGTGGGCGTATGGGGCAAACGCTTCAATTCTGGGTCATGGTTATCAACTTTTGCGCCCGATAGTGCCTATGTCCGTATTGCGGTAGAAGCAGGCTGGATAGGGCTTCTTATTTACCTCGGCTTGCTCTTTGTATCCATACGCACGGCGGTCTATTATTACTTCCGATG
>CALGLY010000371.1 GCA_937959095.1 uncultured Saprospiraceae bacterium | reverse complement strand
TCTAGCTGTGCCGCGAGCATCAATGCGGCAGGACCTCCTCCTATGATGGTTATCTTCTTCATCTAAAAAAAATAGTTGTTTAAGTTGGCTTGTAGGTTGCCTTGGCAAATTTACGCCTTATTTTTTGACTGCCCTATTTTTTTGTATTGCTGCGCTGCTTCTTATCTCTTCATTCACTCAATAATCTCAAACTCAACCCGTCTATTTTTTGACCTACCTTCTACAGCTTCGTTATCGGCAATTGGCTGTGCTTCTCCAAATCCTTTCCACGCTATGCTATCTTTACTAATTCCCTGCTGAATAAGGATTTGTGCTATGACCTTTGCTCTCTCTTTAGACAATAATAAATTAGATTGCGCACTACCTTTTGAGTCGGTATGCCCATTAATTCGTATTCGTATTGCTGGATTTAATGTCAGATAAACAGTTAAATCTTTTAAAGCAGCGTGCGCTTTAACATCTTTTAGTTTCGTTGATCCTGATATGAAATGGATGTTATTCAATGGAATGATACTACCAATGGGCAATTCCTTCTCCTTATCTAAGGACTCAAATCCAGCTACTTCTTCCACTACAATATCATCTATTACAAAATATCCTCTCATATTAAAAGGAGCTTCCCCTTCCCTCCGAAATTGACCAAGATAAAGTTGGTTGTAGGTCGTCTTTGGAGTAAAATAACCAGCGATTTTCACCCATTCTTTATTGGTTATTAATGGTTCTGTATCACTATTTATTTGCGGAGAAGCAAACAGCATATTTCCATCAGAGGACTTTATGGAATCGGATGAAAATAGTATTCCGAAGTTTTTATTCATTGGTTGATCTACGTTCATTTTGGGACGGATGCAACCAGCTCTTCTTATCCAGTAGGCTACATGATAGGTTTTACTGGGCGTTAATGCTTTAGTTAAGCTTACTCCGAGGTATTCGCTCCAGTCTATTTCGCTTTGGATGCCTACCATCATCGATCCAGTGTGAGGAGCGGGCGTTTGTACATATTTTTCGTTAAAATCAGGCGTTATCAAATCAGGAGAAGCCGTGTTAGGTGTTGTCCAGTTTTTAATTTTACTTGTAAACTCAATATTACTTTTAGTGAATTTAGTTATGGTGTCCGTTATTTCTTCAAAACTTGAATTTGGTACTAGGTTTTGACAAAACACTACTGAATTGCAGCATAAAATAGCAAGGATTATTAATCTCATGGTTTGAGTTTTCTCGTTTTATACTTGATTAGACTCACCCTAGTCAAGTATAGGCATAACGAGAAGTCATTCAATAGTTACAGTCTTAGTAATATTTATACAGAAGAATACTTTAAATGTCTATTTCCTACCGCTTAGAAAACTTGGATTCCAAACCAACACCCCCAAAAGAACAGCCATGAAAGCCGCGCCACTGATGTCATAGGTATTCTCGGTGAGATGATAAATAGTGAAGCTTACCATAAAAATCGAAAAGAAGCCAGCCACATATTTTCTGAATGTAGGAAACCAGATAAGGATACCCGCAGCAAATTGAAGTACACCAAGGGTTTTCCAAAGTGTCGGCGAAATATTGCCTAGCATAGAGCACGGAGGTTCTAAAAAGGCTAAAAATTTATCTGCCCCAATCATAAAGAAAGAGAAGCTGCAAAAGGCTACAATTACATTCTTGATATTCATAATTTCAATTTACTTGCTGTATAAATGAAAGGATATGTCCCCAGTGGAAGAACCTCAAATATTCATCCTTATAGTCATCCAAAGATATATTTTTCTAACAACAAATAATCCAAAATTCCTACCTTCACCTTATGAAAAAGTCAGTCATCAGTCTCCTACTCCTCTGCACTGTTTATGCAGGATTCACACAAGCGCAAGACAAGGGCAAAACCTTCCGTGAACAATATCAATATCACATCAAACGTACGGCGGAAACTATCCAAGTAGATGGCGAATTGAGCGAAGGTATTTGGAAAAATGCACAAGTAGCGACTAATTTTTTCTACATCAAGCCTGTAGAAAACAAGCAGGTGGAACAAGAGGATCAGACCGAAGTGATGATGACCTACGATGAGCGCAATATCTACGTAGGCGTGATATGTCATGGGAAAAGCCCATATTTGGTAACTTCCCTCAAACGGGATGATGGCGCGTTTTGGAATGGAGAAACCTTTATGATTTCCTTCGACCCTGGCAATGAACGCACCAACGGATATGGCTTTGCGACCAACTCTGCGGGCGTACAATTTGACAATGAACTCTCTGGCAATTTAGGCACGAGAAGTGGTGGCGGCGGTTCGGGTTTCAATACGGCTTGGAACAATATATGGCAAAGCGAAACCCAAGTATTTGAAGATCGCTATACCATTGAAATTGCGATTCCATTCAATTCCTTGCGCTATGGCGATAGTCCGATTTGGGGCGTGCAGTTCAATCGCGGCATCACCCGCACGAATAGCTTTCATGCTTGGACTCCTGTGCCGCTGCAATTCTATGGGCCAGACCTCGGCTATAATGCCTCCCTAATTTGGGATGAAACTCCGAAGAAATCAACAAGCAATATCGCCCTCATTCCTTATACGCTTGCCTCTACGCATAAAGATATCGTGAATGATGAGCCTCTGGAGAATAATGTGGACATCGGCCTAGATGCTAAAGTAGCCCTAACGAGTAGCCTCAATTTGGACTTAACGATTAATCCTGATTTTTCGCAAGTAGATGTGGATCAGCAAGTGACCAACCTGAGTACGGTGAATATTCGATTTCCAGAGCAACGTATTTTCTTTGTGGAGAACAATGAAATATTTTCCGATTTTGGTATTCCGCCTATGCGCCCGTTCTTTTCTCGAAAGATTGGTTTGACCGATGATGGCGAGACCATACCCATCCTCTACGGTGCGCGACTGACGGGCAACCTGACCAAAGACACGCGCTTGGGACTGATGAATTTGCAAACGAAATCGGCAGATCAAGACCCAGGTAATAATTATAGCGCATTGGCGGTCAGCCACAATGTATTCGGACGCTCTATCGTGAAAGGCTTCTTTCATAATCGCATGGCGTATCTCGATGGCAGCTTTGACAAGGAAGATTATATGCGAAATATGGGCTTGGAGTTCGATTATCGCTCGAAGAATGGTTACAATAGATTCGCTTCTGCTTATAGTTTGTCGCACAGCAATGGCGTGGAAAATAAAAATGATTACTACCACCTTATCGCGCAAGTGGGCAATCAGAACTTTCGCTTCTATGCTAATCTTGCAGGTATCGGGAAAAACTACTCGGATGATATGGGCTTTATTCAGCAGCTCAATCAATATAATGCAGAGACGGATGAAGTCATTCAAATCGGCTACGACCATTTATTTGCTACCTTGAGTTATACGCTCTTTCCAGAAAACGAAAAAATCAATACGCACCGCTTCAATCTCACCAATATCAGCGATTGGGAACGCTCGGAGAATCGTTTGTTTAGTCATCGTATTCGCTTGAATTATGAGCTGGCATTGGCTAATACCAGTCGGGTTTCTGTTGGCTTTAGTCCTGTTTATCGCTACCTTTTGTTTCCTTTTACCTTCACTGATAATCCGCTAGCAGTGGGTGGCTATCGCTGGAATGAGTTTGAAGTAGAATATCGCTCCGATGTGCGTAAAGATTTTAGTTTTCGGCTCGGTGGTTCTATTGGAGGTTTTTATAGTGGGAAAAGAAAGAGCGTTTCTGCTTCGGTCAATTATCGACAGCAGCCCTGGGGGAATTTCGGCTTCAACTTCGAGGCGAATGAGTTGATTTTTGACGATGCAATTGGCAGCTCTACTTTATTACTGATTGGGCCAAAATTAGAATTTAGTTTCAATCGCGATTTATTCTGGACGACTTTTCTGCAATACAATACGCAAGCCGATAATTTCAACATCAATAGCCGCATCCAATGGCGCTTCCGACCACTTTCCGATTTGTTTTTGGTCTATACGGACAATTATGCGATTGATGTGTGGGGACCTAAGGATAAGACTTTGGTCTTGAAGGTGAATTATTGGATGAATTTGTAGGGGGATATCAATATGTCTGACAATTTCTAATGACGGTCACTTGGAAGCCCGCCTGCCTACTTGTAGCAGACAAGCTGTGCAACAGGCAGGTGACTGTCATTTATGAGCCTGATTTTCAAGCGAGATAACAGTCATTTTGTAAATGACCGTTATCGAAGTAAGAGACATCATTTTATTCACTTCCATTAATCGTTTCCATAATAGCTCTAAAACTACTAAGCCCCGATTCTATATTCTCAATAATCTCATTGGCTAAAATATCTGGGTCAGGAAGATTGTCTAAGTCTGTTAAACTCTTGTCTTTAATCCAAAAGATGTCCAGACTAGTTTTGTCTCTTGCTATGATGTCAGCATAAGAATATTTACGCCATCGGCCTGTTTCATTTTCTTCACTCCAAGTTTCCTTTCGCTTGCTTAGATTTTCAGGCTGATAAAGCGTAATAAAATCCTGCAAATGTTGCATCTGCATCATGCGTTTTTTAGGGGTATGGTGGACATTGGTTCTGTAATCATAAAACCAAACTTCTTTTGTCCATGCTTCTTTACTGGCGGGTTTGTTATTGAAGAAAAGCACATTCGCTTTTACACCTGGTGCGTAGAATATCCCCGTAGGTAAACGAAGTATGGTATGCAGTTCGGTTGTCTTTAACAATTGCTTTCTGACTTTCTCTCCTGCACCACCTTCAAATAACACATTGTCAGGTAAAACAACGGCTGCCTCCCCATTGATTTTAAGCATCGTTTTGATATGCTGCACAAAATTCAATTGCTTATTGGAAGTGGTTTCCCAAAAATCTTGACGGTTGTAGCTCATGTCTTGCTTTTGAGCTTCTCCATCTTCATTGGTGATGGTAATACTACTTTTTTTACCGAAAGGTGGATTGGCTAAGACATAATCAACACGCGTACCATCATCAGAGATTAAGGCATCTGCTGACTTGATAGGTGTGTCACCGTCTATCTCTCCAATGTTATGCAGATACATATTCATCAGGCACATTCTACGGGTATTGGCTACTATTTCATTTCCGTAAAAGGTTTCATTTTTTAGAAATGCTTTTTCTTCTTGGTCTAGTTTATTATTCGCTGCAATCCAATCGTAAGCTGCCAA
>CALGLY010000370.1 GCA_937959095.1 uncultured Saprospiraceae bacterium | reverse complement strand
CTTAATTTACCCTTGAAAGGTTCTGGTAATTTCCCTGTTATATCGGAAAATTGGTCTAATAGCTCTAACAATCTTTCTTTAATGGTCTTCATTGTTTGATTTATTAGGCTCTTTGACAATTTTTGCCACGGACATAAATTAAATCAAAAAAGCGATTGATAATGAGCGTTTTGATTTGATTTTGTTCGTAGAAAATACAAAACCAGCCCGTTCGCGGAGCAGGCGGGATTGTCAAAGCCCCCAATAAAATAGTTCTCTTCATTCAAAAGAAAGCAACACATTCCCCGTTTTCTGTCCACTTTCTACATAGCGATAAGCTTCAGCCACTTCTTCCATTGGATAGGTTCTATCAATCACGGGTTTGAATTTACCTTCGGCTAAGAGTTGATTCAGTAGCAAGACGCTTTCTTTACAATTGCTAGGAATAGGAAAAATCGTCTTTTTCTTACTAAAAAGCGTAAGAAGAGGAAGATAAAGATTCTCCGCATTTGGACCTAATTCGGAGGAAAGATATACGCCGCCTTCCTTCAATAAGGGCTTGCATTTCCCAAAAGTACTCTTCCCGACAGCATCACATACATAGTCGTATCGTTCGGTATCTTTAGTAAAATCTTCTTTCTCATAATCAAATACCTTGTCTGCTCCTAGCGATTTCACCAAGTCCATATTTTTCGTATTCCCTACTGCTGTCACATACGCCCCAAAGTGCTTCAACAACTGCACGGCTGCCGAACCAATCGCTCCTGTCGCACCATTCACAAGGACTTTATCGCCTGCTTTCAAGGGTATTTTCTTGATGAAATTATAGGCATAATGCGCGCCTTCTGCACTCACAGCTGCCGATTCGTAACTGATATTTTCAGGTATCTTAACAACCGCCTTGTCCTCCGAAATCAGCATATATTGCGCATGAGAAGCCAAACCCTCATCGTTAAAACCCCAAACTCGACCGCCTACTTTGAAGTTTTGTACGTCTTCACCTACCGCTTCTATTTCACCTGCAAAATCCGTTCCAGGAATCAGGCTACTAGGCTTCATTAGCCCTGTAAAGGCGCGTATCAAATAGGGCTTTCCTGTGAGAATGCCGCAGTCCGTCCGATTCACCGTACTTGCATGTACGCGTATCAATAACTCCTTACTTTTAGGAGTTGGCTTGTCTAGTGTTTGGATAGATAAGACTTCGGGAGTGCCGTATTTTGTTCTTGTTATTGCTTTCATATCTGAATTTTATAACAAAAAAAGAGCAAAATGGATAGCACTGCAAATTTGATATTCCAGCGTACTAAAGTCATCTACCTATCGGGTGTTTTTATCTGCAAAAGCGTTTTTTAGCTTAAAATTGTGTCGCCTATGCATCAAGCTGAAACTTTTTCATACTCCTCCACCATCTTGTCGCTATGCTCTGAAGAACAATTTTCGCTATCAAGATACTTTCCTAATTCATTCAATAATCCGCTAACGTAGCCTTGTGTGATATGCGCCTTCTCCTTGTACCCCTCGTCGTGCATCAGTAATTCATGCAGTTTTGGTAGATGATAGAACGGCACGCCTGGATAAAGATGATGCTCCAAATGATAGCTTACATTGTGTGGTGCTAGAATAAACTGCTCTATCCAAGTCGCTTTCACGGTGCGGGTAGAGGTTAGCAAATGATCGTAAGCCAACTCGCCAAAATGTTCTGCCACAGAGCGGATGTATTGGAACATAAAGAGCGTAGAAAGAAAAGGTACGACCCAAAAGAGCAAGAAGTACTTCAAGCTACCTGTAAAGGTCAAAAGCGTGAAGACTAGCACATAAAAAGTCATGCGCGTATAGTCTCTTTTAGCCTTGTCCGCTTGCCCTTTTTTCGCTGATCCGAAGCGATTCAGTAAGGCGAGTGCATCTTTCGTTCCTTGCACCAAAAACAGATAAGAAAAAACCGTGAGCAAGAATTCCTGCTTCGTTTTTGGAAATGTATATTCTTGCGTCGGCAATTTTGCAGCCCAATCTGGGTCATTCTCCGAATTTAAGTGCCGATGATGCCGCAAGTGGTTTTGGCGATAATTGGCAATAGTCGTAAATATGGGATAGGTGATGAAAATATCCGTGATAAGATCATTCCACTTTTGGTTTTTCAGGAAACTAAAATGCGTTGCATCGTGCATCAGAATCGCGAGACCGTGCATTCTGCCGCCAATAATAATAACCGCTAAAAAGTACGTGAGCGGATTGAAAAATTGAATGCAATAATAAATCGTAGCAAAAATGACCACCCAATCGAACAACATAGCTGCTGCATGACGATACGCATTGGTTTTAGAAAAGGCTTGTAAGGCTTTAGGACTAAGGCTTAAATCCAAATCGTTGGCATTATTTTGTGCTTTCATTATTTTAATATTAAGAATACCCATTTAGGTATTAAGTATTAGGTACAAGGTATTAGGTAGACATTGGCGAAAAGTATACTCTGCCAAACTCAAAGCACCTGATACTTATAGTCATCATTAAGGAATAAAAAAATGGATTTGAAACGGAAAGAAGGAGGGAAATGCTCCATCCGCTACTGCTTTTATACCGCTACTGCTTGAACGCGAGTAGACCTGCGGCGCTTCATCATTTTTTGCGCCATTTCTCTAGCTTCTAGCTGTTGCAAGAAGGTATAGATATGGTCGTACCACTGCAAAAACCCTGAACGCAACCAGATACTTTGCATATACTCGCGCTGAAATATTGCGCCTAGTGCTTGTAAGGACTCAGAAGTAGCTTCATCCGTGATAATAGGAATTGCACCAAGCGGAAAGCCCTTATAAGCAGACTGTGCTACTTGATTCATCAATTGCACTAAATCTTCACGAATAGCGTCCGACACCTCCCTTTTTATGATGTAGTAAGCGCGATTTTCTAAGAAGCTAAAATTGATCCCCATTGGTGCGCGATTGGCGATCACACTAGCAAGGATTTCATTGCTT
>CALGLY010000369.1 GCA_937959095.1 uncultured Saprospiraceae bacterium | reverse complement strand
CTATAACAGCGCAACAGCAATATATAGAACAACTTTTCCGAACGGATAATAAGCTAAAGACACTCCTGAAAGGCATCGTTCTTGGTCAATTCACCATAGAAGAATACAAGGAATATTACGAGCAACCTAGCGCACTCAATAAGCGAATGATGACGATGTTAAGGAAGCGTATTTTGGATAGTGTGGAAGAATTGCAAGCAGTTACGCTTTAGTAGTTCCACTTCTAAAAAGTATTAGCAAAGCCGCGCCACTTATCAGCAATCCTAAAAATTCACGCACCAATTCGATATACGGATTTTCTGCCTTCATGCTTGCTACTATGGTGGGCATGCCATCTTGCACCCATTGCATGAAATCGGGAGATAGCCGCAATATGCCTAATACGCATAGCACCAAACCTGCAATAATCCAAAGCCGATAAAAACGCCCCCAAGCAGCAAATGCAGAAAGCAGTGCCAAAAAAACATACCAACTCACCCATAACCACGGATCAGCATCATTCAGTTGGACGAAGGCAAAAACTAGAAACAATAGGCTAGTGACAATGTAGTATATTCGCATAATAGAAATGATTTTGAATAACTCTAAGACACAAAAAACTCAAGTGTCCACTTCGGTGTTCTTCTAAGAAGCGACAAAAATAAGAGCAATGATACTAAAATGGTTAGTCACAGGCTTTATGGTTTTTAGCATCTACCGATTTTTTATTAAACGAAAAATGGTAGCACCACCGCAGCAGCAAGCGAATGTACCCCCGATGCAAGAGAATACGCAAGGCGAATTTATTGACTATGAAGAAGTCGATTAAATGAAGCGTGACTTCCTGTCCAATATTATTTTGCTTGTAGGGATCAACCTCATTGTAAAACCAATTTACATCTTTGGCATTGATAGAAATGTGCAAAATGTAGTAGGCTTCGAGCAATATGGTCTCTATACCGAAATATTGAGTTTCAGTCTCATTTTTTATATCCTCAATGACTTTGGGATTCAAAATTTCACGAGCCGAACCATCGCGCAGCATGGGCAACTACTCGATAAGTACTTTCCTAATTTACTCTCTCTAAAAGTGCTTTCTAGTCTACTTTATCTAGCTGTAGCCTTATTGGCGGGCTGGTATATGGATTATGCGCGCTTGCACTTTTGGCTACTTTTTGTGCTGCTTTTCAATCAAATCATTATCAGTTTTGTACAGTTTTTTCGAGCGAATATCATTGGATTGGGGCAATACCGCACGGATAGCCTACTTTCTGTACTAGATCGCTTTCTGATGATTATAATCTGTGGTATCTTACTCTTCACGCCACGCTTTCGCAGCAATTTCCAGATTGATTGGTTTGTATACGCCCATACGTTTTCCATGAGCATCACGCTGATAATTGCCTTTTTACTGCTCCGAAAACATTTACATTTATTAAAATTTCACTTCAACTGGAAATTACTTTTAGTACTTCTAAAGCAAAGTTTTCCCTACGCGCTCATCGTACTTTTAATGACCATTTATCATCGTACCGATGCGATTATGATTGGCAAACTCTACCCCAATGGAACGCACGAAGTCGGTATCTATGCTGCTGCTTATCGCCTCCTCGAAGCGGCTATGATGTTCGCACTGCTGTTCGGCAATTTGCTACTTCCGATGTTTTCTAAACTCATCAAAGCAAAAGAGCGCGTAGATAATTTAGTGCAATTAAGTTTTCAGTTACTTATGGCTGGCGCAATTACCCTCGGCATCGCGCTTATCTGCTGCCGCAATGAAATCATGGACTTGCTTTACACCAATCAGGCAAGTTATTCGGGGGATGTATTAGGCTTGCTTATGCTTGGTTTTATAGCGGTGAGTGGTACATACATCTGGGGTTCGCTCATCATCGCTACAGGAGATTTGCGCCGACTAAATATGATTTATCTAGGCGGCATTTTCATTAATATTACCCTTAATTTTTTGGTTATCCCTACGCATGGAGCGATAGGCGCGGGCTTCACTACGGCTATTACGCAAGCGGCTGTTTTGGTAGCAGAAATAGGATTAGGCTATTATTTGCTTCGCCCAAAAATAGCGACTAGTCTTCTGCGTTTGCTCGTTTTCAGTTCCTTACTTTGTGGTGTTGCCTACGGAATGCAGCAATACGAATTAGATTGGGGAATTGCTTTTGGATTGCAGTTGTTAGCAGGTGCAATATTCGCTTTTTTGATAGGTTTAATTCAAGTGAAGGCTTTAAAAGAACTAGTAGCGTAAAGATTTTTGCTACTTTGCGCGCTTTACGGATAATGTTTAATGCGCGCTAATTTCGTATAGCTGAATGAACAGATGAAGCTTAAAATTATTCGCTCATTGAATATTTACAATAATAGCTAGAAATGGACTACTACAAATACGACATACAAACAAGCACGGAGCTTTCAGAAATCCTAATTGCATTATTAGGCGAACAGCCTTTTGATACCTTTCAAGAAGTAGAGACGGGTTTGGAAGCCTACATTCCTAGCGAACAACATAGTGAAAGTGTGGATACGTATATCGTAGAATTGAAAACCCAATTTGGCTTTGAGTATACGCGTAGTCTTATTCCTGCACAAAATTGGAATGCGGTCTGGGAATCCAATTTTCAGCCTATTATTGTAGATGATTTTTGTGGAATTCGTGCCGATTTTCATCCCCCAATAGAAAACGTAGAGTATGAACTTGTCATACAACCTAAAATGGCATTTGGCACGGGGCATCACGCGACCACCTACTTGATGATGCAGCAAATGCGAAATATAAATTTTGTAGGAAAAAGTGTCTTTGACTATGGTTGTGGAACAGGTATTTTGGCAATATTAGCCGCAAAACTAGGCTCGACCAAACTCGATGCCATAGATATAGATGAATGGGCGTTTGAGAATACCCTCGAAAATGCGACGAAAAACGATGTGCATCACATCCACTCGGAGCAAGGGACGTTGGATACCTTCCAACTGACGCAAACCTATGATATTATCCTTGCCAATATCACCTTCAATGTCATTTCCGAATCCTTGGAAACCCTAGTAGCAGCGATGCCTAAAGGCGGGCTTTTACTCACTTCTGGCTACTTCTACGAAGATGTACCAAAACTAGAAGCAAAAACAAAGCCACTTAATTTGACCCTAAAACAGCAACTAAGAAAGAAGGATTGGATGTGTGTCTTATTCGAGAAAAATTAGGCGTAAGGAAATTATCAATTAATCTACACCGAATCCTGCATCACCAATTGTGGTTCTATAAGCTGATTCTTATTCAACAAAGGTTTTTTCTCAATCAACTGCAAGAGCATTTGCGCCGCTCGTTCTGCTACTTCCTCGCCAGAGTGTTTGATATAGGTAACTTTTGGAAAGAAAAAATCAGGACTATCGCCTTCACTAATGCATATAACCGCCACATCATCAGGGATGCTCAATTGGTGCTGCGCAAGCAACTGATAAATACCAACTAGCAAATCGTCCGACATCGCAAAAATAGCCGTAGGGTAGCGCGATACATCAAATAGATTGATGAGTTGAGTCATCACTTCCTTCTTTGTGCCATAAATAATGAAATCCGACTCAGGCGTTACGCCATAATCTATCATGGCTTCCTGCATTCCTTTGGCACGCTCTTTAGAGATGTGCAGATTAGGTGCGCCGAATAAGCCACATACTTTTTTATGTCCCTTTTTCATCAGGACTTCTACGGCTTGATAAGCCACCTTCCGATCATCTATCGTGATGGTAGCAATAGCATCATTCGGGATTACCCGATCAAATAGCAAGAGTGGAATGCTACCCGCTATTTCCGAGAGATGTTCTAGGTTGGAGGTTTGAGAAGAAACAGATAACAAGATACCGTCTACTGAAAATTGTACGCAGAGTTCCAAGTTTTCCATTTCGCGCTCCAAGGAATTATTAGAGTGAAACACGATAAGACTGAAACCTGCTTGATGTATTTTTTCTTCAAATGCCTTTATAACAGAGGGAAAAAAAAACATATTTATTTCAGGCAAAATCAGGGCTATTAGTTTGCTGTTTTTCTTCCGAAAATTGGCTGCTAAGTAATTAGGTTTGTAGCCTAATTCATCCGCCAACTGCCGCACCCGCTTCTTTGTTTTATCTCCAATATCAGGATGATCGGATAAAGCACGTGATATAGTAGATGGAGAGACTTGAAGTAATCGTGCTAAATCCTTTATCGTATATCTTTTCATTATGTTTGAGTAGGTATAAGTACTATTTTTTAGGTTCTCTCAAAAAAGCAAATCCAAATAAAAAAAGGATACGGTTATTAAAAAAGTATTTTATGGTAGTTTTTTATTTGTTTGCGAAATTTATTAGAGAATTTATTTTTATTGACTTTTTCTATACATCCCTTTAGAAATACAAATATTCTGAAATTTACGAAAAGCTTCTATAAAAGAAAAATAAGTCAAAAAAGTTTTCCACCGCAATCGTTTGTGCAAACGTTTTCAGGGTTTTGAGCCGTCACAAACATTTGCTTTTTAGAAAA
>CALGLY010000368.1 GCA_937959095.1 uncultured Saprospiraceae bacterium | reverse complement strand
GGCATATCGTCAGGACCTTCCATGGTATGCGTGAGGAAAGGCATATTTTCAGGGACAAGTTTATTGAAAATACTTTCAAAATCGGTAAGCACATCGGGGTCAGCGGCTTCATTGATACACAAGCCCGCCGAAGTGTGTTTGATGAATAGGTGCAGTATGCCTGTTTCGGGCAAATCCAGAGCTTGTAGCACTTCCTGCGTGATGATGTGGTAGCCACGTGGGTAGGCTGCTAAGGCAAATTCTACTTGCTGAATCATAGCTTTTCTTTTTCTGCTGGTAAGCTTTCTATTTGTGTTAATAAGTCCATTGCTTCTGGGCGAATTTGTTCAAAATCTGTTGCGTTCAAACTGCGATTACCATACCAAACGCGCTCAAAAATGCGTGTCATATTCTGAAATTTTTGATACAAATCATGCTTCTCCATCTCTTCCAGATAGCTAGAGTTCGTTTTGTCGGGTTTCCATTGTATTTCTCCTTTCAAGGATAACTCTCGGATTGTTTTCAGGTAATATAAACGCACCGCCAAGCGATAATTTTCGGCTGTTATTGCTTGCTCTATCAGACTACTTGGGTCGTGTGCCTCTAGGTTTTCGGCGAGTTCTTCCACTGTTATTTCTAAGTCTTTATCTTCCTTGGATAGCCTCCTGTTTTGGGGAGCGACTAACAAAAAGCGTAGCACCAATACCAATAATACAATCCCCAAAATCGCTAATAAACCAATGGAGAGTTTCCGTCCGAATTCATCATTAAATTGGATAGGATTGCGCCAGTTTGAGGCTTCTTCATCGGTTTTTTCGAGCTTTTCTTCTTTTTCTTCAGCTTTTAAATCTTTGGAGTAGTCAATATCACTAATGATTTTTTGCCATTCTGCTTCATCAAAATTGCGTTGTTCTATCGCTTCTCCCTGATAGGACTCCGTAGGATTCGTTGCCCAAAGCAATGTTCCTAGCACTAAACAACTTAGCAATAAACCAATTCTTTTCATGGAGGAAAGGTAGGGAATTTAATGTAAACAGGCTCTAAGTGAAAGGGCAAAAATAAGCTAATCCAAAACGAGGTGTTATGTTGCTTCCGTTTAACTACACTATTATTATAGTTTGGATTAGATTATTTTTGAAGCTTTACTAAGATGTGAGCTGTCCGATTATTTTTAGTTATAAATCAAATACTTGTCTCTTTTTCATCGTCAATTTACGGTACATTTTTCCTCTAAAAAACACTTGAAGGAGTAGGAAGAATCTCTATTCACTATTTTTTTAGAAAAAAACGAAACCAATCAAAAATGAAAATACGAAATTTAATACTCCTGTCCGTAATCCTATATTGTAGCATTGCCTGTAAGAAAGAAGTGCTGGAAGACCCAAGAGATGCGTTCATAGGAACGTACCAAATGGAATGCATGCGTGGATATGTCTATACGCCTGAATATACAGGACTGACAGAGAATGATACAAGTCTAGTGATAACTACGCCAAGCTATGTGATAGAAAAATCGGAGGAATGGCTAGATGAACTTCTTATCAATGGAGATCGCTATGAGCTTGTCGATCGATTCGAAGAGGATAAGGTATATGAAAAAGTGCAAGAATTTGTTGATAGTTATTATGGGCCTGCGCCTGCGATCTATTTTTATTTTTACCCTGAGCGAGATAGTCTTTGGTTTCGAGATGCCAATATAAGAGATACGCCACCTTCCGGAGTATTGCCTATTCCTTTTGAATGTTGGGGAAAGCGGTAAATCTAAGCGAATAAAGAGATGACAAACTTTTTATAGTTATCTTTTCCAAATTAGTGAACGTATTCTGTTAGCTTTGCATGGATAGTACTTGCACACGATAATATGCCAAACAGGATGAAAGTCACATTTCTAGGAACGGGAACTTCTACAGGCGTGCCAATGATCGGCTGCAAATGTGCAGTTTGTACCTCCAATGATCCAAAGGATCGACGCTTGCGGACGGCGGCATTCATAGAAAGTGGCGAAACAAATATCTTGATTGATATCGGTCCGGATTTTAGGCAGCAAATGCTCCGCGAAAACATTAGCAAACTCGATGCGGTGCTGATAACCCACGAACATAACGACCACATTGCGGCCCTCGATGAAGTGCGTGCCTTCAATTTTTTGCAACAAAAATCGATGCCTGTCTATAGCTCTGAGCGCGTACAGAAAAACTTACTGGAACGCTTTTCTTATGTATTCAAAGAAAATCCTTACCCTGGTTCGCCCCGAATTGATTTAGTAGAAATCAATGCAGAGGACTCCTTTCAAATCGCGGATATTTCTATTCAACCTATCGAGTATATGCACGGCAGGATGCCCGTACTAGGGTTTCGGATTAAAGATTTCACCTATCTCACCGATTTCAAATCTATTTCGGAAGCAGAGCTTGAAAAAGTAAAAGGCACAAAAATACTAGCGATTAGTTCCATTCATCATCGTCCGCATCATTCGCATATTTGCTTACCCGAAGCCCTCGAACTCATCGAACAACTACAACCCGAACAGGCGTACATCATCCACATTAGTCATTGGATGGGGAAAGATGCCGATATTGCACCTACTTTGCCCTCGAATGTAGCCTTGGCTTGGGATGGTTTGCAGGTGGAGATATGAACAAATAGACACTGATTCCACACTGAAAAAGTGGACTAAAAAGGAAAAATATAGATTATTCCAAATAAAACCTTCCAAATAAGACGTTTTTGTTTAGATAAATTCTAAATAACTACACAATTGCCACTACTAAAGAACCTCATTTGGGGTTCTATGCTTTAATAAATAGATTTGCGAGAGAAGATGGTGTATAGGCAACTCTATTTCACCTTACATTTAGGCAAATTAAATTGATTCCTTTGTTTATTTAATTTGCCTACATAAACTATTTAAACAATGCGTTGGCTAACTAATTTTCTATTTTCTTCGATTGGACAAAAGGTAGTAATGAGTCTCACGGGGCTTTTCTTAATCTCCTTTTTGGTTGCACACCTTTCTGGAAACCTCCAATTACTTATTGATGATGGTGGACAGCAGTTCAATCAGTATGCTAAATTTATGACCTCCAATCCATTGATTAAGTTTATCTCTTTTGGATTGTATGCGGGCATCTTGCTACATGCTATGCAAGGTCTTTATATATGGATAAATAATAAAGCTGCGCGTGGCGGAAAAGGTTATGCCAAGAAAGTAACACGCGCCGTAGGCACAAATGCAACGGCTGCTAGTAATATGGCATGGTGGGGAATTTTGATTTTAATTTTCCTAATCATTCACATGGGCGATTTTTGGTTTGCTATGAAATTCGGTGGTAGCTTAGAAATGCTAACCTACGAGGGTTACGACGAACCAGTGAAAGATCTCTTTACAAAAGTAGAAGCGACTTTCAACAATCCTATTTTTGTAATTTTCTATGTATTGGCAATGCTTGGTTTGGCGGCACACTTACTGCATGGTTTCCAAAGTGCCTTTCAGAGTTTAGGACTAAATCATCCAAAATATACGCCGCTTATTAAAGGCATCGGAACATTTATTGCGGTTGTTATTCCATTGCTTTTCGCGATTATTCCAATATTCATGTATTTCGGAATATATCCATTGAGTAGTTTTTTACATTAGACGAAATCTAACTTAAGCGATTTTTAATAAACTAAAATCTTGCTTATGACAGCTCAACTGCGTCAGAAAAAATACACCTTCGATGAATATCTAGTACTTGAAGAACAAGCGGACTTCAAGCACGAGTACCTCAATGGAAAAATCACCCCGATAGCTATCGGGGTGGCAGGAGCAAGTTTATTTCATCAGAGAATTATAACTAGTCTAATAATTGCATTAGGTGCATTGTTGGATGATGAGATTTATGACATTTTAGGTTCTGATTTAAAGACCTATTCCAAGAAGTATAATAAAAGCCGCTATCCTGATGTATTTGTGATAAAAGGGGAAGCAGAGTTTTATAATACAAAAACACAGAGTGTAGTTATCAATCCACTCATTGTTTTTGAAGTTTTATCAAAAAGTACCGCAAAAGCCGACAAAAACGAAAAATTCGACGAGTACAAAAGCCTCGCTACCTTCGAGGAATATGTATTAGTCGAACAAAAGAAAGCAGAAGTTACCGTCTATACAAAAGCAGTTGATGATACTTGGACTGCTAAGACCACCACAGACCTAAATGAAAACATCCAACTTCGCACGCTAGGCGTAGAAATACCCATGCAGCGAATTTATAGAAAGATAAAATTTGAGCAATAGCGCAGCGTCACGAAAACGTAGATAAAAAACTCTACGGCTTCGCGCCTCCGCGTTCAAAAAAATAGTCATGACAAAATTAGATGCTAAAGTACCAAAGGGTGCACTCTCCGATAAGTGGCAGCAGTACAAAGGCACCATGAAACTCGTAGCGCCGAACAACAAACGACGCATTGAAGTTATCGTGGTAGGTACAGGACTAGCAGGAGGAGCTTGTGCGGCTACCCTTGCAGAACTGGGCTACAAAGTAAAAGTATTCACCTTCCACGATAGTCCGCGTCGAGCGCACTCTATCGCGGCACAAGGAGGAATAAATGCTGCCAAGAATTATCAAAATGATGGAGATAGCGTCTATCGTTTGTTCTATGACACAATCAAAGGGGGAGATTATCGCTCTCGCGAATCGAACGTACACCGCCTAGCAGAAGTGAGTACCAATATCATCGACCAATGTGTGGCACAAGGTGTTCCTTTTGCGCGCGAATACGGTGGATTGCTTGCTAATCGTTCCTTCGGTGGAGTACAGGTAAGTCGTACCTTCTACGCACGTGGACAAACGGGACAGCAATTGCTACTCGGTGCTTATCAAGCACTTTCGCGCCAAATAGCGAATGGTAACGTCACGCTATACAATCGCCATGAGATGTTGGATTTGGTGAAAGTGGATGGCAAAGCGCGTGGTATTATAGCACGAAATTTATTGACGGGAGAAATCGAGCGACATGCAGCGCATTGTGTAGTATTAGGAACAGGTGGCTACGGCAACGTATTCTATCTTTCTACGAATGCCATGAACTCGAACACCTCCGCAGCTTGGCGCGCACACCGCAAGGGCGCATTCATGGCGAATCCTTGCTACACGCAAATTCACCCAACTTGCATTCCAGTATCAGGACATTATCAGTCGAAACTAACTTTGATGTCTGAGTCCTTGCGGAATGATGGGCGGGTATGGGTGCCAAAATCAAAAGCAGATTCAGATGCAATTCGTAAAGGCGAAAAATCACCTTTAGACTTATCTGAAGACCAAAGAGATTACTACTTAGAGCGCATTTATCCATCTTTCGGAAATCTTGTTCCGCGTGATGTGGCATCTCGTGCAGCCAAGTATGTATGTGACGAAGGACGCGGCGTGAGTAAAACAGGTTTGGCGGTTTATCTTGATTTCTCGGATGCGATCAATCGCTTAGGCGAAGATACCATTAGCGCACGTTATGGGAATCTATTCGAGATTTACGAAAAAATAACAGGCGAGAATCCTTATAAGCGTCCAATGCGTATTTATCCAGCGGTACACTACACAATGGGTGGACTTTGGGTAGATTATAACTTACAAACTACCGTTCCAGGTTGCTTTGCATTGGGAGAGGCTAACTTCTCCGATCATGGTGCGAACCGTTTAGGAGCTTCGGCACTGATGCAAGGACTAGCAGATGGTTACTTTGTGATTCCTTACACGATCGGACAATTCCTAGCAGATGAAATCCGAACACCAAATATCAGCACCGATCAAGGAGCTTTCGCAGAAGCAGAAACAGAGGTACGCGGACGTATTGAAAAGTTACTTGCAATAAAAGGGAATCAATCCGTAGAGAGTTTTCACCGTCGTTTGGGACAATATATGTGGGATTATTGCGGGATGTCTCGAAGTGCAGAAGGCTTGGAGAAAGGAATTAAATTGATTCGAGAATTACGCGATGAGTTTTACAAAGATGTTTTCGTTCCAGGCTCGAATGAAGAATATAATCCAGAATTGGAGAAAGCCTTGCGCGTAGCTGATTTCCTAGAATTAGGCGAATTGATGTGCAAAGATGCCTTGAATAGAAACGAATCTTGTGGCGGTCACTTCCGCGAAGAGTACCAAACCGAAGAAGGCGAAGCGACTCGTAATGACGAAGATTTCGCTTACGTAGCTGCTTGGGAATCGAAAGGAATGGGCGAGTCGGAACTGCACAAAGAAGACCTAGTCTTCGAGAATGTGGAGTTGAAAACGAGAAGTTATAAGTAATTAATTAGAACAGACCCGCCTGCTAGTCGGGCAGGGAACAGAGACCGTCCATACGGACTGCGAGAACAGAGAGGAGCTAAAAGTCTCTGCTCTCTCTTCTCGCAGCGAAGCGGTCTCTCATCTAAATAAAAAACAATGAGACTCACACTAAAAGTTTGGAGAGAAGGAGGAAAATATGTGGGGCAGTTCGTGGATTATAAAGTAGACAATATCTCTACAGATATGTCTTTCTTGGAAATGTTGGATGTCTTAAATGAGCAACTCATTCAGGAAAAAGAAACGCCTATTGCCTTCGAGCATGACTGTCGCGAGGGAATATGTGGAACGTGTAGTATGGTCATCAATGGGCAGCCGCATGGCCCGATGAAAAGCACAACGACTTGCCAACTGCATATGCGCTCTTTCAATGATGGCGACGTGATTTATATCGAGCCATTCCGTGCGAAAGCCTTCCCTGTGATTCGAGATTTAGTAGTGAATCGCGATTCTTTTGATCGCATCATTCAAGCAGGTGGCTATGTATCGGTGAATACAGGACAGGCACAAGATGCGAATGCGATTCCAATCGAAAAAGATACGTCTTCACAAGCTTTCGATGCGGCAACCTGCATTGGTTGTGGTGCTTGCGTAGCAGCTTGTCCGAATGCTTCTGCGATGTTATTCACATCCGCAAAAGTATCGCACTTAGCAACGATGCCACAAGGAAAAGTAGAAGCAAGAAAACGCGCGCAATCCATGGTCAAACAAATGGATGCCGAAGGCTTCGGAAAATGCTCCAACGTGACGGCTTGCGAAGCAGAATGCCCGAAAGGAATTTCGGTAACCAACATCGCAAAACTGAACCGGGAGTATATGGGGTCGGTATTTGGAAGTGATAAGGTGATGTAGTGAGGCAAATTGCCCTATTTCATAAAAAAGCGTGTATTCAATTCAATTGAATACGCGCTTTTTTTATGTTGAGATTGAATGCTTCTTACTGCACTCCGCCATAAGCCACAAAATGTGGATTCAGTAAATTCTCTTTATTATAAAGCAAAGGACCTTTCGTATTATCATCTATCACGCTACCTCCTGCTTCTTCTAGTATGATTTGAGCAGCACCAGTGTCCCACTCCATCGTAGGAGCAAGTCGTGGATAAAGATGTGCTTTTCCTTTTGCCAAAATCAAAAATTTCAAGGAGCTGCCTTTCGGTACGCGTTCTGGCGCATTGAGTTTATCAACGAAAGCTTGTGTCGCATCATTGAGGTGCGAGCGCGAACAAACCACGCCTAAGCCCTTATCTTCCATCGTGAAGCTACTAGCACTAAGCTTTGTTACTTCGTTGGAAGTTACATCCATTTGGAATGCGCCTTCGCCTTTTACTGCCCAACTCATTTCATTAGTCACTGGCGTATATACCACACCTAGTACGATGCGTTGCTCCTCAATCAAGGCAATATTGACCGTAAATTCACCATTCC
>CALGLY010000367.1 GCA_937959095.1 uncultured Saprospiraceae bacterium | reverse complement strand
ATTCAAGCGGTAGGGAATCACGGTTTGTTCGGTCGGGTGTACAATCCAATACTCGCGGACACCTGCATTTTGGTAGAGTTGAAATTTTTCATTGAGGTCTTTTTTAGCCGTACTTTTTGATAGGATTTCGATAATCCAATCGGGCGCACCATGACAGCCGCGTTCATCGAGTTGTTCGGTATTGCAGACCACACAAATATCGGGCTGCACGACCGTATCTATTTTATCAAAGGTCGTTTTATCCGTAGGTAGTGGTAGGCGGACATCGAAAGGAGCAGCAAATACCTTGCAAGGCTGTTGGCGTAAATGAGTACCAATATCCAATATTAAGTTGGTGGAGACCGATTGATGCGACGTACTCGGTGCAGACATCTTGAAAATCTTGCCCCGAATCAATTCCACAAAATCCTCGAATTGCCAAGTCAGGTAATCCGCATAGGTGTAGCGTTTTGATAAATCCAATTGCTCAAATGATGTAATCATAATCTAGAGATTGTAAGAAAGGGAGAGGTGTGAGAGAAGGGAGAAAAATACTATTCCTCTTACACGCGCTCCCGTTCTGAATACAAAAATACGACAAAATGACAACAGCCACAAATACACAACAGACCTCCGGTACACAAATCGCCTACTACCACCTTTGCCACCGCAAGTTATGGTTGCACGCGCATCACTTCCGCATGGAAAACGCCACGAACAACGCCCACGTAGAAGAAGGCAAACTCCTAGACGAAACCACCTACAACCGCAGAGCCAAGAAGTGGAAAGAGCTCAACCTCGGACACGTCAAAATCGACCACTTTGATCCAAGCACCAATACCATCCGCGAGGTCAAGAAAAGTCCGAAGCTCGAACACGCGCATGTCGCACAGGTACAATACTACCTCTACGCGCTAGAGCAGCGCGGTATTGCAGGCGCGACGGGCATCATAGAATATCCCAAGCATCGGAAGACTACAAAGGTAGCATTGGAGGATACGACTCGGCGAACAATAGAAGGTTGGTTGGCAGAAATAGAGCGCATTAGCAAGTTAGAGCAATGCCCCGAATTAGTCCAGAAAAGCTATTGCAAACAATGCGCGTTCTATGACTTTTGTTTCGTCTAGTTTCAGGTCTCGGATTCTGGGGGTAAGTCACCTATATCTTCTAGCATTTGCCGAGAGAGCTGATTGATTTGTCTAAAACGGTCGTAGCCGACCGTTTTAAAATCAAAATTATTAAATGAAAAAAGCATACTATTTATTCAATCCAGGGCGCATGTCGCGCAAAGACAACACTCTCAAGTTTGAGCCTGTGGGGGAAACGGCTGCTAGCAAAAAGCCCCGCTATCTCCCCATCGAGGGCATCAGCGCACTCTATATGTTTGGGAGTGTGGATGCCAATAGTGCGATGTACAATTTCTTGGGGCGGCATCATGTACCTGTTCATTTCTTTGATTATCACAAGCACTATACAGGTTCGTTTTCGCCACGCGAATACCTCTTGGCGGGCGATATGCTGATTAAGCAAACGGATGCGTATCGCTCGAAGAAAAAACGCCAGCATATTGCCCATCGTTTCGTGGATGGCGCGAGTTTCAATATGCTCAAAAATCTGCGCTACTACAATGCTCGCGGAAAAGACCTGTCCAAGCAAATCGCCCAAATAGAGGAGTTGCGCGACCACCTACCCGATGCGCAGAACATTCCGCAATTGATGGGTTTGGAAGGCAATACCCGACAGCTTTATTATAGTGGCTTCGATGAAATAGTGGAGGGCTACGCATGGGAAGGACGACGCAAACGACCGCCTAAAAACGAACTCAATGCACTGGTTAGTTTTGGGAATGCGATGTGCTACTCGCTTTGCTTGGATGCCATTTATAATTCGCAACTCAACCCCACGATTAGCTTTCTGCATGAGCCGGGTGTGCGCCGCTATAGCCTTGCGCTTGATGTTGCCGAAATCTTCAAACCGATATTGGTAGATCGGCTCATTTTTCGATTGTGCAACAAACGAGAGCTGCGCGACCAACATTTTGATTTCGTGGAGGATGCTTGCTTTCTGGCGGATAGTGGTAGAAAGGTATTTGTGAAGGCTTGGGAAGAACGCCTGCAACAAACGATTGCCCATCGCACGCTTAGTCGAAAAGTCAGCTATCGGCACTTGGTCCGCTTGGAATGCTACAAACTCGCCAAGCACCTCATAGGGATGGAAACGGAATATAAACCATTTAAAATCTGGTGGTAAGATAGAGAGATGTGAGAGCGATAAACACATGAAACTCTCACATCTCTCACTCTTCTCAAATTCTCAAACTATGTATGTAATTGCAATTTATGACGTGGCGAGTGAACGCTGCGGAAAAATGTTAAAACTCTGTCGTCGTTACCTTCATTGGGTACAAAATTCCGTATTTGAAGGTGCGATTTCGGAAGTGAAGTTAAAGAAGCTCATCCTAGAAGCGGAAAGCATTATGGATAAGCAGTCAGAAGATAGCTTTATTATCTTCAAGAATAGGAATAAAAATTGGCTGGATAAACAGGTCATCGGGCATGAGCGCGCGAACATCGATCAGTTTCTTTAGGCGATGTACAAGAATAAATTAGACATTTTATACTGCCCTTTTCCCCTCTAATAAATCTTAAAAAAGCCTTATGTAGCTAGGCTATATGCGCCTGCCTGACGGCAGGTTTTTGAGGATTTATTAGAAGAAAAAATACCTAGCCTAAAATTGTCTAATTTACTTCTTGTACGTCGCCTTAGTCGTCGGTGAGGTGCTTTCGAAGGCAATCCTTCCTAAACGTTCTTTGACATATTGGCTTAAATGACTGTTAATCAATCTTTTCGATAGGTCGTCGCTGAACGGACTAAATTACACTATTCGCCATCGACGACTTTAGACAGGAAAAAGAGGGCTTTTAATTTTTATAGCTAATTCATTATCAGTTCCTTAAATATTTATATCTTTGGAGTCTTAATCGTACCACTTTGGAATTGAAACTAAAGCTGCTAGGGGATAGGGGAGGTATGAACGAAA
>CALGLY010000366.1 GCA_937959095.1 uncultured Saprospiraceae bacterium | reverse complement strand
CTTAAGGTTTAGCTAAAAAATGTTAAAATACATATAATTAAAACATATTTATATATATTTGACTTGTATATATTTATATATCTACAAATTTTTAAATACAAAAAGGCTGTGAAAAAGAACTACTTCTTACTATTAGCAATAGTGTTTGCTATGGTGCAATATACATACGCACAAGATTTAATTAGGCAAACACAACTCCAGCGAACAAATAGTATTCAAGGACAAATCGCCCCCAATCGGGTTGCTCAGCTAATTGCTGAAAAGAAAGCAGCGGAAGTCTTTTATCCTGTCCGAATTATGGATGTAAACCAAGAAATTCCTCCAAATTCCTATGAGCATATTGTATTAGATGCTGTTTTCTTGCGGCTCGATGAAAACTTACTTCGAGCAGTACAAAAAGATCAACCTTCCAATATCGCATTTAAGTTACCAGTCACAGCAGCCACATCCATAGCATTAGAACTCACCAAGGTAAATATAAAAGCACAAGGCTATAAAGTAATAACTGATAAGGGAGAAATTTATGATAGCTCTGAAAATATATTTTATAGAGGGATCGTGAAAGGCAAGCCCAATTCTATAGCTGCGCTTAGTATTTTTGAAGATGAAGTTCGACTAATGATTTCGAATAATAGCGGCAATTATGTGCTTGGAAGACTGCGAGATAAAAGTCAATTTGACTATATTCTGTACAATGACCAAAAGCTAAAAATTCACCATGACTTCGCCTGTAGCACACTAGATTCAGGGCTGCCAACACTAGATCCAAAAAAGCTAGAGCCGCTAGAAAAGAACGGCATTACGAACTGTGTAAAAGTCTATATTGAAGCGACTTTTGCCTTTTTTCAGGATAAAGGTAGCGTACAAAATACGAGAGATTATATAGAAGGACTCTTCCATGAATCTGCCACTATTTACAGCAATGAAGACATCAACTCAACCATATCAGAAATAAAAGTCTGGACTTCTTCCGATCCTTATAATGAAAATAATTCGGTCACCGCACTACAAAGTTTTAGAAGTAGACTTGGTAGTAATTTCAATGGAAATTTAGCGCACTTACTTTCTACCACAAGTGGCAACAACGGCGGAATAGCAACTGTAGATGCGCTTTGTTTCAAAAGTGTAGCCCATGCCTATAGCAATATCAGAAGTACCTTTAGTGAGTTTCCTACTTACTCTTGGACAGTTTCGGTTTTTACCCACGAAATGGGACATAATTTAGGCTCAAGTCATACCCATTCTTGTGTCTGGAATGGCAATAATACTCAAATTGACGACTGTGGTAATCTTGCCACGACTATACCCGACGGCTGTTTTAATCCTAGCAGCCCTATCATTCCGGCCAATGGAGGTACCGTGATGAGTTACTGCCACTTGAATAGCGCAGGGGTTAATCTAAGTCTTGGTTTCGGGACACAGCCAGGCAATTTGATAAGAGACAAAATTGCTAGAGCTACTTCCAATAGTTGCATTGAAGATGATTGTGTTTCTATAACAGATTGTACGAATACTGCTCCTACTTCTGCTCAATTGATGACAAGCGCCATTGGTTCAAATTCTGCTCAACTAAATAGTGGCAAAACCGATGTAGACGAAACCAATTGGCGATTCCGAATAGATGGAGTCTCTAGCTGGACGAATGCTGGTGCGACGAGTACTAGCTATAAACAAATTACAAATTTAGAACCGAACACGGGCTACCAATGGCAAGCACAAGCCATATGTAATAATAGTACGAGTAGCTGGTCTGCTACAGAGTTTTTCACGACACCCCCTGATAATAATTGCTCTACTGCACCACCTACTGCTTCACAGCTTTATACTACAGACATCACTGCCAGTGCTGCAAGATTGAATAATAGTCAAAACGATATAGATGAAACCAATTGGCGATTTCGACAAGAAGGCACGGCGAACTGGATTAGTTTAAGTGGGACAACTACAGGCAATAAAAGCATCACCAATTTACAAGCCAACACGCGCTACCAGTGGCAAGCACAAGCCGTTTGTAACAATAGTACGGGTAGTTGGTCTGCTACAGAGGTTTTCACGACGGATAGTAATTGCTCCAATACGCCACCAAGTGCTTCGCAACTTTATACTTCAAATATAAGTGCTACAGGAGCAAGATTGAATAGTAGTAAAAACGATGTAGATGAAATCAATTGGCGATTCAGAAGGGAAGGCGTGTCTAATTGGACGAACCTAGGAGCAACAACTACAGGAAACAAAAGTATCGTAAATCTGCAAGCCAACACCCGCTATCAATGGCAGGCGCAAGCCGTTTGTAATAATAGTGCAGGAAGTTGGTCTGCTACGGAATCTTTCACAACAGCTAATGATAGCAATTGCTCCAATACGCCGCCTACAGCTTCGCAGCTCTACACGACAAGTATTAACCACAATTCTGCAAAGCTTAATAGTAATAAAACAAGCGTAGATGCAACGAATTGGCGATTCAGAAGAGAAGGAACATCTAACTGGACGAATGCTGGTACGACAAGTGCAAGTACGAAAACCATTACCAATTTACAGTCCAATACGCGCTACCAATGGCAAGCGCAAGTTATTTGTAATAATAATGTGGGAAGTTGGTCTGCTACAGAGTCTTTCACAACGACTACTGATAATAGCTGTTCTACTGCACCGCCTAGCCCATCGCAATTGAGCGTTAGTAATATTGCTACTAATTCCGCGAAGCTAAAAAGTAGCAAAACGAATGTAGACAAAACCAATTGGCGATTTAGAAAAGAAGGAACTTCCAATTGGACGAATGCAGGTGCAACTACTAGTGGGGAAAAAACGATTGGAAATCTACAGTCCAATACCCGCTACCAATGGCAAGCGCAAGCAGTATGTGGAAATAATAGCGGAGATTGGTCGTGGACACAGACCTTTACCACGGCAGGAAATAGCTGTTCTAATACGCCACCGAGTGCCGCGCAATTGAGCGTGAGCAATATTGCTACTAATTCCGCGAAGCTGAAAAGTAGCAAAACCAATGTAGACAAAACCAATTGGCGATTCCGAAAAGAAGGGACTTCTAATTGGACAAATGCGGGTGCAACAACTAATGGGGAAAAAATAATTGGAAATCTACAAGCCAACACGCGCTACCAATGGCAAGCACAAGCGGTATGTGGAAATAATAGCGGCAATTGGTCGTGGACACAGACTTTTACCACCGCTGGGAATAGCTGTTC
>CALGLY010000365.1 GCA_937959095.1 uncultured Saprospiraceae bacterium | reverse complement strand
AATTATCCTGTACGCCTACACGCTCGATTTGTAGGATTTCTTGCCACAAATCGACCAACATTTCTTCCAATTGCGTGCTTGGCGCGACATAATCTGCCTGCTGTTCTTCACTGATTTGTAATGCACGCAAAGCAGTGCGGTCAATTTTTCGATTGGCAGTCAAAGGCAACGCATCCAAGCGATGAAAGCGCGTCGGAATCATATAATCGGGCAAAGATTTGGCGAGGTATTGTCGCAAATCCGTTGCTGAAAGCACGGTAGGTGCAACATAGAATGCCACCAATTCCTGTGCCTTTTCTTCTTGTTCGACATAGCCGATTTCGTGCATCATCTGCTGCACTTCGGCGAGGTCTATTGGTTCGTTGATTTCGTCTATGGCAAAAGCACGTTCTTTATGTCCCATTCGCACATCCCAACTATAAGGGAAGGCGTAGTTGCTGTATCCTTGTGTTTTGGTGTGGACATGAATGCCCAATTTATTGATAAGGCAGTTCGTGGAACGTCCCGTATCCGTAGGGCGCACCCAGGGTAACCGATGATCGAGATAGCGATACATTTCCGTCAAACTGACATCGGTATAGCGATAATAATCCACGAATTGGACTTGCTCAAACACCTTATTATCATCAAAAATGGACGTATCCATTAGGCGTTTCACCGCATCATCGACTTGGTGATATTCCTTTCGGGCATTCAATATGATTTGGTCGATGCCTTCCGTGTCCATTTTCTCATTCAAGAACAATTCTTCCGTTAGGCGCGTCTCAAAAAACTGCCCTCTCGAAAGCCCCGTCATGATAATCGGAATGCCTTTTTCGACTGCAATTTGTGTGGCGAGTGTGTAAATTGTCTTGAAACAACCATTGCAAACATTGCAGTGTCGATGCAAACTATCCACAAAAATTTCGTTCATCGCAGGCGTTGTTCCCACTACGCAATCTACGCCCAAATCATCTGCTACGCGCTGCACATTGTCCAAAGCTTGCTGCGAAATGTAGCCGTTATCCAACGTGAACGCCAATACCTTGTAGCCCATTTCTACAAGTTGTCCAAGTGCGTAGGTGCTATCCTTGCCGCCACTAAGTAGCATCATGCAGTCATATTCGCCTTGCGTATGATTTTGTGCCGCTTTGAAAACTGCCCGTAAATCATCTAGGTTTTTGAAGTAGGTTTGAGCTTTTTGTTCATAATTTTCAAAGGCATTGCAAAAATTGCATATGCCTTTATCATCATATTCGACATTAGGATAATTGGAAGGCAATCCACAGCTATTGCAATAGTGTAAATCTTCAGTTTGCTCCACTTTTGGGCGTTCCCACAATTCTATCGCTACATTTTCTATACTTGGATAGCTTGCTAAAGCTGCCTCAATTTCTCCTAATTCTACTCGGATGCCGCCTACTTTGACTTGCTTATCAATACGTCCTAAATATTCCAGTTCGTCATCCGAATTGAAGCGCACCAAATCGCCTGTGCGGTACATTTTTGCCCTTGGAATAAAAGGATTTTGAATGAAATGTTCCTCCGTCAAAGCTTCCTGATTCCAATAGCCATCCGCTAGATTTATGCCTGATAAATACAACTCACCTGCTAAGCCTTTCGGCACAGGATTCAAGTGCGTATCGAGGACATAGGCGTGCATCCAAGGTGTAGGTTTGCCAATCGGAACGGATGCTTTGGTGGCATCTTCGGCCCGATATTCGTGGACGATGCAACCAACAGTGGCTTCGGTTGGGCCGTATTCGTTGTATATTTTAAGTCCTTTGGGAAAAGCTTCTATAATATTTTTCGCCAAAGCTGCTTTGAAATCTTCGCCACCCACTATCATGCGACGAATGCGCGAATGCTTCCAGTCTTTATCCTTCAAAAGTCCTAAATGCGAAGGCGTGAGTTTGATGACATCCACCGCATTATCTTTCATCACTTCTAGCAATGCCAAATCAGGGCCAGCTTCGGATTCTTCATAAATCACCACACTACCGCCACTTACCAAAGGTGTGAATAAGGAAGTGACGGTTAAATCGAAGCCAATCATCGTGAACAATGCAAAAGCGGTCTGCGATTTGAAGATATATTTTTGTTGCGCAAACTGAATGTAATTCGAGAGTGCGCCATGCGAAATCATCACGCCTTTTGGTTGGCCCGTAGAGCCAGAAGTGAACATGATGTAGGCTACATCCTCCTTTTTGATCTTGATTTGTGGTTTGCTTTGCGCTTGTTTTGCGACTTGGTGCCAATCTTTGTCAATAAAGAATGTTTCGGTGTTTGTATCTAAACGACTTGCTAAATTTTGACTTGTTAAAAGCAAATTTATCTGCCCTTCCACTATTCTATCTTCGACGCGCTTAGGCGGCAAATCAGATGGAATTGGGATGTAAGTCGCGCCTGCTTTTAGTGTGCCTAAAATGCTAATTAGTAATTCGGGCGAACGCTTCAAATGCACCGCTACGCGCGTACCTGCTACGACTTCATTTTGTAAAAGATGATGCGCCAATTGATTTGCTTTTGCATTCAAACTGGCATAAGTCATCGTTTCGCCTTTGAACGAAAGCGCGACTGCATCGGGCGTTTTTTCGGCTTGTTGTTCGAAAAGTTCGATTATGTTTTTAGGTTCAAAATTGGGATTTATGGTTCTATTGAAATCGGCGATTGTAAACTGTGCCTCTGCTTTTGTAGCGATTTGTGGCGCGTCAATCGCTTGTGTTCTATCTGCTATGAACGCATCTAGTAAGTTCAAGAAATGCTGTGGGGCGCATTCGCGTAATTCTCCATCAAAGACATCCTTATTCAAATCAAAATAGACCTGAATTTCGCCCGTATCATCAAAGTCATAG
>CALGLY010000364.1 GCA_937959095.1 uncultured Saprospiraceae bacterium | reverse complement strand
TGCATTTATGACTGCTTCTTTTTCCAGTTTTCTTCGTTACAAAATCGGGCTTCATAACCAGTTATGTTCCCAGTTTTACGCCTCGAATACTAAAAAAATAAGCTTAGTCAAAATACAAATAAACTTTTGTTACAGTGTAATTAATAAGCAATCAAAATAAAATTACACATTTGCGTGATTTCAAAGACTATCTTGCCTTATTTAGACCTTGTTTCTAATAAGGAACAAATTGTAGGGCAGACTAAAAAAAGGAAAACTTGTGTTTCGCACGAATGTATTTACCGCGATATTTGGGTAGATAAGGCAAGATGCAAAAATAAACTAGACATTTGATGCTGTTCTTCCTGCCCGAACAAGCGGAGCAGGCGGGTTTCCTGCTACTTCATCTTAAAAAAGCCTTATGTAGCTAGGCTATACGCGCCTGCCTGACGGCAGACAGGGTTTTTGAAGAGGAAGTAGCAGAAAAAATATCTAACCTAAAATTGTCTAGTTTATTTTTGCATCTTGCCTAAAAGGAAGGAGGAATAAGTTCTTCGTCGAAATTTGCGATCAAGATGTTGTGTCGATAATTTTGAATTGCTTCCTTATCTCCTCCAAGAAGGCTTTTTCTCTTTATCGAGAAAACGTAGTTTATTAAGAGCTTGTTGGGGATTTTTAGAAAAGAAAAAATCCGAACATGCTCTAAGGAGAAATAGGTCGCTTCTTGGTCACTCGGGTTGTTTTTATGATTTCTCCTGTCTTGTCATATAGTCCCACTAGGTAAATACCATTGCGCAAATCGGTAATATCATATACCCCAGAGCGGTTTGCTTTAAAGCTCTTCACTTCGCGCCCTACCATATTATAAACGACTACTTTCTCGATGAGACTATTGGAGGATACATTTATAAAATTGCTAGAAGGGTTCGGGTATACTCGTAGTGATTTTCGGTTGTTAGCAGCTCTGGAGTAGTTAAGGTTTTTTACTTCCATTTGGTATTCTGCTACCCCGATAATATCATCGGGTAGCCCCAATAAAGAAAGTTCTATTTCAACTAAACCTGTCCCTACTGCGCCATTAGGTACAATATGAACATCCAAATTTGCGCTGCCATACGGAGGGATAATAACAGGTTCTTCCAGCAATAAATCGGGGTCTATATTGGAATCTACAATTTCTACATAGCATAAATTGGCATCGCATATCTTAGTATCCCACCCATTCGGAATGGTCAATACGCGTCGTTTCCATTTTATATATAAAGTATCTTTCGTCTTGTTTTTGATTAAACCATGGGCCACCAAATCCTCGAAACTATTGGAAATGTCCACTTGAAAAAGCGTATCTACTCGTGCAGGCGTAAGGTTTACTATATCTTGGGAAGATAGGGTAAGAGTACTGAAGAAAATGGATAGTACGAGTAGAATAAATTTCATGCTCATGTTAGAAATAATGTTCAAAAACAGAACTAATAGTAGGTGGATTAGTATTATTTGAACGGTACAAATTATGATAGAGTGGAAAGATACTATTATTCCTATTCGTGTGCAATTTTTTGAGAATTCATTAACGGATTCATTAGTGGTAGGGAAAAATAAATTTAAAATAATGTAGGGGGCGGCTGCACGCGATAGTGCAATTCAGGTATGTTGTTTTGTACCGAATTTACTTTTTGTGAAACGACATAATCGGTCAAAATTCCATCTTTAGCAGGGTTGAGCATCGTGAGCGCTTCATCTAAAGATAACTTACTCAACCAGCGTTCTTGTTCTTCTTTACTATTCAAAATGACAGGCATTCGGTTGTGCAGGAGTGCCATATCTGCATTGGGGCTAGTCGTAATGATAGAGAAGCTTTTAATGATATTTCCATTAAAATTCCACGCATCCCAAATACCTGCGAAGGCTAGAAGATCTCCGTCTTTTAGTAGAATACGGTGTGGAATTTTTTCGCTTCCCATACGTCTCCATTCATAAAAACTGTCCGCTATTACCAAGCAGCGACGTTGGCGGATAGGAAGGCGAAAGGAAGGCGTGGAAGCAATGCCTTCTGCACGGGCATTGATGAGGCGACCAGAGTTTTGTCCATTTTTAGACCAATGCGGAATCAGTCCCCAAATCAAATATTGCAATTCATCAGGCGCATCATTCGTGATGGCATGGGCTTGCTGCGTAGGAGCAATATTATAACTTGCTCGTAGCCCTTTGCTTAAGTGAAGCGCGCCAAACTGCTGCGCCACTTTCTCTTCTGATGCTACTAACGAATAGCGTCCGCACATGCTTTTTTATGTTTTAATGCGATAATGCTACAATGTGATAATGCGGAAATGTGATAATAATTATCGAATTCCCGCATTATCGCATTAAAACATTGCCCCATTCTAATGTCCATCGTCCACTTCTACCGTTTCTAACTTTTTAGACTCTTCTTTTTCAAGCGGCTTGCCCATATAAGCCAAGGTAATGCCTTCTGCTTCTTCTATTTCTATCGCCTCCAAATCAGGTGGAATAACATTGATTCCATGTGTATCTTTTAGGAACAAAGGAGCGCGTTTTTTCTCATTCGACATAGCTGCCAAAAGATTTTTGAGATGCTCCAAAGAAGCTGCATGTACTTCGTGTATTTCTGGATAATCTCGAATAATACTCGCCAATTGCAAGAAGTCATCCTGATAGGAAAGAATGTTCGTTTGTGGCAGCGCAGCTTTTGCTAGGCGTGTTTCACTTTCGCCTAATAATCGAAATGCACCTTGCTCGCCGAAGAGTTTTTTATACTTCTTAACGGCATAATTATTCACATCCGAACTACTCGTCACAGCCATCAAGTAGCCAATATCTACTAAATCTATCTGGTCGGTTAAGTCATCTTGAAAAACATTCGCTTGAATGGCATTTAGCCCAGCTTGCTTCATGTTTTCTACATTATTAGGATTGTTGTCTACTATAACTACGTGGCGATTATTTTCTTGGAAATATTTTCCAACAATCTTTGCCAAGTTATTTGCTCCTACAATCAAAATACCGCGTGAAGATTCTTGAATTACACCTAACAAGCGTGCAATTAACTTTGCTGTCGTCGCATTAATAACTACTGTACCTAGCACAATCATAAACACCAAAGGGGTGATATATTCTGCACCAGGAACGCCATCGTGTGCCAATTCCAAACCAAAAAGAGACGCAATACCCGCTGCCACAATACCACGTGGGCCTACCCAAGATACGAAGAGCTTTTCGTTGGTGGAAAGCGCGGAATCTGTCGTACTTAAAAAGACCGACATAGGACGCAATACAAACACCACCGTTGCGAATAGGGCAATGCAACGCCAATCGGCAAGCAACTGTAAATCCGCCATACTGATATTCGCAGAAAGCAAAATGAAGAGGATAGAAATAAGCAATATACTCAAGGATTCTTTGAAAAACAGAATCTCTTTGATGCGCGGTACATCTAAATTGGCAAGCACAATTCCCATCACTACTACCGTCAAAAGACCTGATTCATGCGCTAATACATCGGATAATGCAAAGGCCATAATCACCCAAGCGAGTGTGAAGACATTGAGCAGAAAATGCGGAACGAGGTCATATTTAAGCATATAAAAGAATCCATATGCCATCGCTATCCCCACGCCTAAGCCTATAAATAATATCCGTAAAAACTCCTCTACTGCATGTGAGGTGAAGCCGAGTCCTTCGCCAGAATTGATGAATCCAAAGACCAAAACCGCCGTCAAAGCCCCAATAGGATCAATCAAGATACCTTCCCACTTTAGCACCGTGGCTACATTGCGTGTGAGGGGGACATTCTGGAGAATCGGTGCAATTACCGTCGGGCCAGTTACTATGATAAGCGAAGAGAAAAGAAAAGAAATCGACCAACTTAAGTCCATCATATAGTGCGCTGCCAAGCCTGCACCAATGAAGGTAACCAGCGACCCCAGCGAAATCAGTCGCCCAATGGCCTTGCCTGTTTCCTGTATTTCTTCCCGTTTCAGGGTCAATCCGCCTTCAAAAAGGATGATACCTATGGAGAGTGCTACAAAATAAAAGAGGCTTTTGCCAGGGAAAAGCCCATAATGTCCATCGTAAATGGGTTGTAGAAAGAGCTTGTGGTCTCCATGTCCGGGATACCAAAATTCGGAAAGTGGCCCTACAATGAGTCCTATCAAAATCAATGGAAGAATGGCTGGCACCTTGATGCGCCAAGCAATCCATTGTGCAGCTATCCCTAATACAATAATTGCGGCGAGTTCTAACATAGTATTATTATGAATAATTCAATCCTTGTTTTTAGTATTGTGAACGCGGGGACGCAGAGTTTTTTTAATGCAATTTGCTTAGTTCGATTCGGCGAATTTTCTAAAAATAGTATTAAATCGCTAACTAGGAAAATCCATATATATATTATAAAAAACTCTGCGTCTCCGCGTCTCTGCGTTCACAGTACTAAAAATATAGATTTGATATAATTATTTGCTCAAATTAAAATAGCCTTTCGCTTCCGCGAAACTACTAACAATTTTGCAGTTTGACATAAAAAAACAGCCTTGTTTGGACTGAATAGGGGCAATGAAGTAACGTCCAAACGGTCGGCTTTGCCTTCAGGGTCGCTTCGCTTGACGGGAAACGGACATCTGCTTTGCAGGTTTGACGGGGGCTAAAAAGTGTTTTTTTCTTTCAGAAAAAAATCCGTCAAGGCGAAGCCGTCCGTCTTCCGTCCACCGTTTTAAGTGAAGTGTTTTAGCATAATGACTTCGCGTTCGGTCAAATATCGAAAATTTCCGCGCGGAAGGTCTTTTTTAGTGAGTCCTGCGTAGTAGGTTCTATCCAGTTTTTTAACTTCATAATGGAAGTGTTCAAAAATACGACGAACAATGCGATTTCGTCCAATATGGATTTCAATCATCACTTCGTTTTGCTTGCCTTTTGCGTAATTCACTATATCCACAGGAACAGGACCATCTTCTAGTGTGATGCCTGCGCGAATAGCATCTATGTGCGCTTGTTTTACGTCTCTATCTAGCGTAACGTGGTATATTTTTTGGACTTGATAACTAGGATGTGCCAATTTATTTGCCAAATCGCCATCATTGGTCAGTAGCAGCAGCCCAACGGTTGCCCTATCCAATCGACCAACAGGGAAAATACGTTCCTCTACTTTTGTCCCGATTATATCTAGCACGGTGCGGCGGTTTCGGTCATCACTTACGGTGGTGATGGCGTTTTTGGGTTTATTCATCAGTACATAAATTTTATGTACTTCGGGTTGTAGTTGTTTGCCTTTATACTCTACTTTATCGCCCTCTTGTATCTGATACCAAGGTTCTATCAAGACATTTCCATTTACTTTTATCTCGCCTGTTTTTACCAATTCGGCAGCTTCTCTCCGCGAACAAATGCCACAATGCGCGATGTATTTATTCAGGCGCATTCCTTCTACTTTCTCGGTGCTTTTGTGTTTTTGCTGCTTCGCAGGCGTGGTAGTTTTGTTCGTGAATTTTCTTGTCGTATGCTTTTTTTTCATTGTCTTTTTCGTTCAATTTTTAGAGCAGAAGAGTAGAGGAATATTCTTTATCCCATCAGTCAATAAACTGAAATGGGATTGCAATTTTGCGAAATAATTCATTGGTTTCTAAATGTCGTTTCTCTATACGGATTATATTTTCGCCTTTTTGCAAATTCTGTGTAGAAAATTGTACTTGAATCCCGCTTTCACCTCTATTAGGATGATTCATTACTAATATACTTAGCGGCTGCACAGGCACTCCATTGATGGTGAAGTGGTGGTATTGTTTATAGCATTTCAAGCGTTGTTGGTACTTTAAACGTCTCTCTTCTTCCTTGGAAATGTTATTCGATGTATCAAGTTCATCAATGCAAGTTTTGTATAGTTTTCTTTCATTAAAAAATCTTGGCACAAATAATTCAAATTGTTCACCTGTTATTTTGTCACTTTCTAATATGGCAGAAAGAATACGTCCTTCTTCTTCGCTTCGGAGATTTGCGTAATGCGCAGGAATTACTTTATCTGGTCGGTTAAAATCGTGCATATAACCCGCTTCTGGGCTGTAATTAGTGAAATATTGAAAGTTCGTATCAACCAATGAAAGCCCCATAGAAAAACTTGAAAGAAGGTATACCACTACGAAATAGGACATGTATTTTTGTGCAGATTCGGAAGTGAAAATCGTCATTATGATATACTGGCTAGGACGATAAAAAACGTGCATGCTTAAGCCCGTGATTCTACCGATTCGATAAAAAACATGTTGCGCTTTATCATTCTTTTTGAAACGATCGAGATTTAGGACGATCATAACTATACAAGATAAAAATAAAACAGTCAAAATTCCATAGCCTACATATTGCCATATGCTATCGGGTAAAAATAGAGATAAGAATAATTTTAGTAAGTAAAGGATACCTATATTTAGTGCAAATGCAAAAAATACCATCAGTAAAGAAGCTGTAATTGCAAATATAGTACTGCAAAAATGATCCAAATTTTGAATCATATTATTAGCATTGGAAGGCAGATGCTCGGCTGTTTTCTGTGTATAATATTTGCTATAATAGCCTTCATATTCCGTATCAATGCCTTTCGGGAAAACGGAATTGAACCCAATCATACCTATCCAGAAAGCACGTAATGTAAAGTGTAATACCAAACCTCCTATAATGCAATAGGTGCCAAAATGGAAAAACATAAAAACAAACTGAAATAAGGCGGCATCTTCTGGAGGGATACTCACTAAGCAAAAAGCAGCCAAATTATCTACCAAGCCAGGTAAGAAGGTAGATGCAAAAATAGCAATTCCTGAAATTACCAATTCGGCTTGCCAGCTTTCTGTTTCGAGCTGCGCCAACCAAGCAGGTTTAGATGTAGTTTTTTCCACTGTGTTCTATTATAAGGGGGTAGGTTATTTCTTACCTATTCCCTAACCTGGCGAAGCCAGTACCATAAAGTGCAAGTGCAAAATTATAAATTGAACTTGCGCTTGAACTTGAACTTAAAATTCTGCCATATTTGTGCAGAATATTACTGATTAGATACTAAACTGGACTTTAGCCAATTGAAAAAAGTATTTAAAGTGTAATTTTTGATATAGCCACTAGAGTTCGGCAAGATAATGTCGGTATTTTTAGGGACATTCACAAAAAAGTTTTTTTGGGGGAAGTGTAAATATTAGGAATGTAAGAGAACAGGTAAAAAATAATCTACCAATTTTCCTTGCTCTTTTTCTCTAATACCAGTAATAATACTGCCTATTGCATCACCCCGTAAATCATTTATGGATTGATGCAATAGGGTAGTATTTTTCAAATAGCCTCCAAAGCTTGCCCTACATCTTGTTTTATATCCTCGATATGCTCCAAACCCACTGAAATACGAATCAAATTCGGTCTAATACCCACAGCTAAGCGTTCGGCTTCGCTTAATTTGGAATGTGTGGTAGAAGCTGGATGTGTAACAATAGTGCGCGTATCGCCAAGATTGGACGATAAAGAAATTAGCTTAATTCCATTCAAAAAAGTCATCACTTCCTCCGTGCCACCATCAAGTTCAAAAGTGACAATGCCACCGCCTAAGCGCATCTGCTTTTTAGCAAGTTCGTGCTGCGGATGCGAGGGCAAAAAGGGATAAAACACCCGCTGTACTTTAGGCTGTGTTTCTAAATATTCGGCTAGAGCTAGGGCGTTTTTGCAATGCTGCTCCATGCGGACGGGTAAGGTTTCTAGGCTTTTGGAGAGTGTCCAGGCATTGAAAGGGGAAAGGGCTGGCCCGGTGTGCCGACAGAAAAAGCGAATCTGTTCTATCAGCTCACTATTGCCTACTATGATGCCACCCAGTACACGCCCTTGCCCATCCATGAATTTTGTGCCTGAGTGCGTTACGATATGTGCGCCGTATTGCATCGGTTGCTGAATGTAAGGCGTAGCAAAACAGTTATCTACATTCAGGATGAGTTGGTGCTTTTCGGCTAGTTTGCCTACCTTTTCTAGATTTACAAGTTGCAGCCCTGGATTGGAAGGAGTTTCTAGCACAATCATTTTGGTATTGGGCTGAATA
>CALGLY010000363.1 GCA_937959095.1 uncultured Saprospiraceae bacterium | reverse complement strand
GAGTGTGAAAAATTGATAGATTAATATAGGAACGTAATTACAGAACGTGGATTTTATGAAAAGGGACAGGATTAAAGAAAATCCTGTCTTTAGAGCTTGTTGGGAATTTTTATGAACTGAAAATCAATAGTTTGTGGTTTTGACAAAATGAAAAATGAACAGTTTACCTGCCTTTGTCGGCAGACAGGTCTGGATATGTTGCTTATTTTTTATGCAGTAAAGTTCGTAAGATATTGGTTTTCAGGAAAGAAAAATCCCAACAGGCTCTTAGTTTAATATCAAAGTCCCACACCGATAAATCGGTGGGCTGAAATGAATAAGGATTTACCTTCAGCCCACCAATTTATTGGTGGAGGATGAAAAACTAAGCTTCTTTCCTAATTCCCTTTCAAAGTCACCACCTTACTAGAGCGTCCACTACTATCAAAAGCCGCTACTTGTGTCGTTCCTTTCACAGCCACTCCAGCTTCATAAAGAGGTGACTCGACTGTAGGCGCACTACCATCTACGGTATAGCGAATCGCAAAGCCCGGCAGACTCATATTTGCATACAATTTCCCATCTTTGATAATTGCACCAGGCGTAGGAATTCGATAATTATAGCCTCCAAAAAGATGACTGAAACGCGGTAGTTCGCGTTGCGCTATCGTATTGGCAAAGGTATTCCAATTCGTCTCTAGTTGTGCTTTGGTGGCTTGCTTTGCCCATGCGCGTTCTGCGAGTCCTAGCAATTTTGGCATATAATAATATTCGAGCATCTCGCCGCCTTTTATGGTTTCGCTCCAAAGTTGCCCTTGTATGCCCAAAATATTCGCTTTTCCTTTTGCAGTCAGGCGTTCCATACTCGCATCGGGGCTGAGGGGATTGCCCATCGGATCTATATTGGTAGAGGTGAGTATATCGAAAGGCATGGCATCATAGGCTTTTTTAGTGTCAATGAAGCCGCCCCAATAGAGTCCTGGCTCGCTAGGATCTTTATTATAGGCTAAATCAAAGTAGAAATTCGTCACATTACATAGCACCACAGGATAGCCCGCATTGGCTAGTTGATTGCCTAAATCTTGTAGTCCCCAAAGGTTTTGCCATACATAAGGACGCACATTCTTGGTCGTGAAATCAGGATGTGGAATATAGCCTTTGTCTTGCTTTTTCATGGCTACTTCTTCCCAACCTGCCGTCACGAGTCCGCGCTCGCTTACAATAGCATTGATGCGTCCTAAGAAATAAGTTGATAAATCTTTCGTACTACTTACACTTGCGTTTTCAGCAATCAATTTCTCGCAGAGCGGTGATTTTTCCCATACGCCTGCTGGTACTTCATCGCCACCTGTATGGATAGCCGTGAGTGGCACGCCTGCTTCTTTGTGCATTTCTATGATGTCATCCACTACAGTTTCGTAGAAGGTATAAACCGATTCGCGGCACACACACACCACATTATCTGGATAGGATTGCACGGACATATACTCCGACGCATCATCAGGATCACTTAGTAAATAGGTGTCCTCGCCGAGTTTGCGGCTGCGCGCTTCCATGGCTTTTATCGCTGCACGAGCGTGTCCAGGGACATTTATTTCTGGAATCACTTCGATATGGCGATCATGAGCGTACTTAATGATTTCCTTATAATCCGCACGGCTGTAATAGCCATTTCCATGCGAAGCGGCATCGTCAGGATTTGCTCCTGAACCATAAGCAGAAGGTAAATGTTCTTTGCTATCTAAGGTGAAACCGCGTCGTGCGCCTACTTGAGTGAGTTCGGGTAGCTCTTGTATTTCTAGTCGCCAAGCTTCATCTTCGGTCAGGTGCAGGTGCAGTACATTAAGCTTGTAGAATGCCATGGCATCTAGGAGTTTCTGCACGGCTTTTTTATCATTGAAATTACGTGCTACGTCCAAGTGCATCCCGCGATAGGCGAAGCGGGGCGCGTCTTGTATGCTTATTGCAGGAACTTCCAAGCCATCCACTTTTTCTTTGAAGCCTTCTATCGGCAACAAGGCAAGCAAGGATTGCACTCCATAAAATGCCCCTGCGGCATCGCTTCCTTTTATGATAATGCCTTTTTCTTTTGAAATATCAAGGGTATAGGCTTCTGCTTTTCCGAGGCTTTCATCCAATTGCATCGTGATAATCCCTACGGAATTGGGACTAGTAGCCGACATGGTGGTATTCAGCTTCGATCCAATGGCAGAGGCTAAAAATAAGCCTTCTTGCGCGAGTTCAGGCGCGTAGTTGATAAGTGTTCCACCATCAATGACGACGGATGTACCTCCTTTCTTTATCGTTTGGGGAGTAGGAATAATGTTCAATAATTTATCAGGGCTAAGTTGGCTTAAAGCCGTATTTTGTTCGTATTGCCATGCGGGAGTATAAATCGGCACCTTATCCCCCGCAGAACGATTTAGTTGTGCTGGATGCGTAAAAGGTAGAATGAGATAATCACTAACAGCGGTCGTCTTTGAGTCATCCGTAGCGAAGTATAAACCTGCTGGGCCATCCGCTTCTTTTATCATTGGTCCATTCATTTCGTAGTAGATAACGGTGTTTTCGCCAGCAGCTATTGTAGCGCCTTCTTTAAGACTTAATTTATAAAAATCCCCAACGACATGCGCTACTGTTCCACCTTCCGATGCTACTATTGTGCGGGGCGATTGATTGAAATAAAGCGTCCAATCATCACTAAGTGCTGCATTGCCTTTATTTTTTATGGTAAAAGCTGCTTTAGCCGTTGTTCCGTCAGTAGTCGGATTATTCATCAATTCCCAAGTGATGGCAATGTTGTCTAGCGCATTGCTGCTTGTTGTTTCTGTTGTTTCGCTGCTGTCGCTTGCACAGCTTGTTATTAGTACAAGAAAGAGTGTTAGGTAGAGAATCTGTTTCATTATTGTTGTTTATTAGCCTATTTTTAAAGGTGATGAGTGCTTTGAAAGTACTGCTATTTATTTCACCAATTTCGCCTTCTCAAATCGACGAGTAAGTGTTAGAGAACGTCCGTATTTCGCTCGTACTTCTCGCATTTTTACAGTAAAATCATCCAATGTTCCGAAGAATTCAGCAGCATCTTGTAAATCTCGTAAGGCTTCAGTCGCAATATCGTAAGATTTACCTGATTTACGTTCCAGGTTGAAATAAACCGTTTTCCAATGAATAGCTGCTTCTTTCCGCACTTTTTCCATTTTGACTTTGTGTGCTTTGGCAGCTTCTTCTGCTTCGCGTTTTTCTCGTACTTGAGTCGCGCCTATTTTTCCTTCTAAAATTTCTTGAATACTAGGCGCAGAAACATCTGTTTGTTTTGCTTTGGGGAGTAATTTATCAAGTCGTTTCCGAAATTGAGTGGCTAATAGACTTTCGTCTTTCAGGAGTTTATTTAGAAAGTTTGTCCGTTCTGTTTCGGGAAGTTGTTGAAGTAAATTTTCATAATTGATTTCTGTTTTTTTTTGAGTTTTACTAAAGTTTTGCGCTGCCGCTACAAGGTCTTCATCAATTTCAAAAAAATCAATTATTGCTTGAAGACTGCTATCTATCTTTCCTAGATTGGAAGGAATAGGTGGAATCGGAGCAACATAATCGTCGTCCTCATCAAATTCATCCTCATCTATCACTGGTTTTGTTGCTGCCACTTTTAGCCAAAACAAATAAAGTCCTCGATAATCTCCATTGATAATTGCTTTGCGAATCGCTTGGAAATCATTTACATCAAAATCATCTTCTTCATACCAACCGCCACCGCCTTCCTCTTCATTCCAGTATAATTCTATTAGAACATATTCTTTTTTGGGTTTTACTGAAATATGCAGGTCATGGAAACGGTCTGAATCCGAAGTGAATACTTTAAGCGCATTAAAGTCAATAAGATCTTTAGGGAAGCGTAGAAGAAGTTGCCGTGTCCCCCAATTTGCAAAGTAGAGCATGGCATCAAAATAGCGAAGTACTACATTTTCTTCCTTTTTAGGGAAATCGCCATAAGAATAGGTAAAAGTAGCTGACGTAGAAGAAGCATTTACTCTGCTCGACCAGGAACTAACTTCTTTACGTTCTGCTGGTGTAAGAGGGCGGTCAAAAGATTTGAATTGATAACATTGGTATTCGCTCATAGTGCTAATTTTTCCTGCAAATTTAAAAAAAAGTAATTATTCAGTAGAACAGACT
>CALGLY010000362.1 GCA_937959095.1 uncultured Saprospiraceae bacterium | reverse complement strand
GTTTTGAAGAGAGATATACGACTTATGTTAAACAGTTATATAGAAAGCAATATATGTCTAATCTATTAAAAAAAGAAGGGCTTTAATCATCCGATTAAAACCCTTCTTTTATTTTTTTAACAAGCTAACTCCTCTACTAATTTAGAGATTTGAGAAAGTCTTGTTTGATCGAGTGAATAATAGATATATTTTCCATTTCGCTCTGTTATAACAACACCTGCCCTCCGTAGGATGGCTAAATGTTGGGATGCCACAGATTGCTCCAAACGAAGCTTAATGTATATATCTGTAACGGTCATTTGATTATGCTCTTCTAATAAATCTATGATGCGCTGGCGTAACTTATGATTTATTGCTCGAAGGACTAGTACAGCTTTTCGTAGTTCTGCATAATCTAATTGAATATCATGGTTCCCTTTTTTGAGTACCACGATTTCATTTTTCTGTTTTCTCATAAACTATGTTTTTTCAAAAAGAACTTCAGTTCTGGCAATTATAGAACAGAAATTGAATTATAACTCATTGTCAGAAGTGTCCGAATAAATCGCCTTATATTTACTTATACAAGGTATTTATATCTTTTACCCGTTCAAAATTAATAAAATATTCAATGAATAACAAATTTTTATTATATATTATTTGTACAAAGTATCGGAGTTTTTAAAAATTATAACATATATAACATATAAATCCTTTTTAAATGTTAAAAAAATCTATGTCCCCTTTATGAGCTATAGTCGCTTTTTAGGAATTGTGATGTTGGGAGCTTTTAAATAATTTGGTGAAAAATAAGCAATATCTTCAAAAGCACCCTCTAGCCAAGCTTGGATGGCTAAAGCAGGTAAATATTTAGCAGAGCATTTTAAATCTAAAAAATCTGTTTGGGGAGACGCTAATACTTCTGCACACTTCATAGCACCATTTCCTGAAAATAGGATGCGTTTTCCTGCTGTTAAGTATTTTTCAAAAGCACCTTTTTCTACCACTAAAGCATGAGTGGTTTCTATTTCATTCATTTCTGCATCATATAAGGCGGTGTATACTTCCATTCTTCGAGCATCAATCATAGGGCAGTAGAGGGCATCTTTATCTGCTATTTTATTTTTAGTAGCTAAAGCTAAAGATTTTAGTGTATCTACCGAGATAAGAGGTTTGCTCAGTGTATAGCAAATTCCTTTAGCTACTGAACTTCCTACTCGTAAGGCGGTATAGGAACCTGGTCCGCTACTCAAAGCAACTGCATCAATACTACTTAATGGAAGGTCTAGTTGCTTTAGAGCCTTGTCTATTAATATAGTCAATTGTGCGGTGTGAGAAAAAGGAGCATTAGATTCTTGTAGAGCAATAATCTTATTAGCATCACTAATGCTAATAGAACAGATTTCAGTTGCGGTTTCTATATTTAATAGCTTCATTAAAAATTAACGTAATTTTTTGATTTATCTCAAAACAATTCAAACTACATATTTCGTTTAATAATAGTTCATTTGACATAAAGGTTTTGGCTACTCCGATAAAATTTATCTTTTTAACAGGGAAAATTGAATCAAATACTTCCTTGTCAGCCATTTACTTATTTCAATTATACTTATTAATAATAAGTGCTAAGTACGCATTTTTTTATTGAAATTATAAGTGCTGAAACAAAATAAGAATCTTAGCGTCATAATAAGACACATAGCAATACTATTATAAGAAAATAGAACTCATAATGATAAAGCAACTTATCTTTTTCATTGCAGCAATAGTGACTACCACTTTAGCATTTGGACAGGAAGGCGAAACTGTAAAATTAATTAATCCCTCTTTTGAAGGGATGCCTACTCTTAGTAAAGGACCTAGAGGCTGGGTAGATTGCGGTTTCCCTGGAGAGAGCGCGCCTGATGTACATCCTGTTACTTCAAGTGACTTTGGGGTGAATACTCCTACCTACGATGGAGATACCTATCTTGGGATGGTCGTGCGCGATAATGATACTTGGGAAGCAGTTTCTCAATACTTGCGTCAGCCGCTGCGAGGGGGACAATGTTATAAATTCTCTATTCATATTGCACGTTCTACGATGTATTTAAGTAGAAGTAGAAAGACAAACTCTCCAGCTAATTATAGTACGCCTGCTACTTTACGGATATGGGGAGGGAATGGAGCATGTGATAAAAGACAGTTACTACATACTACCAAAGCGATTATTAATACACGCTGGATTGAGTATGAAATGGAGTTTCGTCCAAAACAAGATTTTACTTATCTTACTTTCGAGGCGTTTTATCGCACACCAGTGCTTTTTCCTTATAATGGGAATATTTTGCTAGATAATGCTCAGCCGATTCTTCCAATTCCTTGTAATGAAGATAACCAAGAGCCTGAACTAGAGGACGAAAAAATAGAGGGCGATGACGAATTAATAGTAATAAATGAAGATACACCTGGGCCAATCGCCCAAAATGCAGTGACAACACCAACGCCTAGTACACCTGAGCCACCTAGCACGCCTAAGCCCAAAGAACCCGTGGTGAAAACACCAACGCCTACTCCACCAGCACCAAAGGTGGAAGAAAAACCCAAACCAAAACTTATTCCTAAACCCAAAACGAATGAAACGGGATTGGATGATATTGATCGAAGAGACTTACGCACAGGTACCGTTATCGCGATTAACAAACTCTCTTTTGATGCGGATAAATCTAGCATTCGAACGCAATCGAAGTATATATTGGATGAAGTATATGTCTTTTTGCAGAAGAATGAAGACGTGATTGTGGAGATAGGAGGACATACGAACGATACGCCAACACACGCATATTGCGACAGTCTTTCTACAGAACGTGCTAAAACCGTTTCAACCTACCTTACTGAAAAGGGTATTGATGGAGAGCGAGTACAATACAAGGGGTATGGAAAGCGTAAACCTATCGCAAGTAATAAAACTCCAGCAGGACGTAAGCGCAATCAACGTGTAGAAATAAAGGTATTGGGTTTCGTTTTAGACTAGGAATGACTTCAATGCCATGAAAAAGGCGCGAATTTGCAGTGATAACTTAGCAGATTCGCGCTTTTTTATGCTCTAAATTGAACAAGTAATTCAAACAAACCTTGCTTATCAGCAAAAAATGCCTCAAATCTCACATCTTTACACCTGCCCGTTCCATTCAGGCGGGCCTCAAAGTTATCATAATGAAGAACACACGCTTACGCTGGCGCGCCCTTTGGCAACCCGATATGTATCATGGCTGGGGGAAGGAGACTAGCTATTTTGAAGGCTGGTACTTTAAAATAGTAGATGCTACTGAGGGGTACGCCCTTGCCATTATTCCAGGCATTTCGAGAGATGAAGAAGGCAAAAGCCATGCTTTTATTCAAGTATTGGATGGCAAAAAATGTACAGCAAGCTATCACGAATTTCCTGCGGAACAGTTTCAACCAGCCGAAACACACTTTGCCTTGAAATTGGGCGAAAATGAATTTTCAGCAACGCACCTAAAACTCCGACTTCCTGATTTGGAAGCAGATCTGACTTTTCAAAATCAGCAACCTTGGCCAAAGATGCTCGGTGCGCCGGGCATCATGGGATGGTTTTCGTTCATGCCGTTTATGGAGTGTTATCATGGAGTAGTGAGTCTACATCATCGGATAGAAGGGAAACTGCGCTTATATGGAGAAGTAGTAAATTTTACAGATGGCATTGGTTATATAGAAAAGGATTGGGGCGAGTCTTTTCCGAGTGCTTGGATATGGATGCAGACTAATCATTTTGATAGTGATGTACCTGTATCCTTGATGGCTTCAGTAGCAAATATTCCTTGGTTGGGTACGTCTTTTGTGGGCTATATTGTAGGCTTTTGGATAGATGGAAAACTGTATCGGTTTGCAACATACACAGGCGCAAAGATGCAGGCGAGTATAGAAGATAAAACAGTGAAAGTGAGTTTCAAAGACCGCACTCATCGCCTAGAAATAGTAGCACAGCAAGCAGGTGGCGGTGATCTGGTATCACCTATCTCTGGAACGATGACAGGGAAAGTAAATGAAAGCATGCAAGCTACTGCCAATGTCAAGTTTTATAAAAAGGATAAATTGATTTTTGAAGGCAATGGGCGCAATATGGGCATGGAAGTGGCTGGCGAAATTGAAAAATTATTGACGGATAAATGGCGGCGATAGTTGTTTTTTAGTATCTTTAATTTGAATCAATCAAATGGATAAATATGTCGGATTCCAATACCACACCACTTACTTTATTAGATATTCGCAAAGGCTCGACTTTAAATTATGAACTAAAAAACTGGAAAGCGATAGGAGAATATAATTATCGGTGGCCAGATGGTCGTTTTAGTCGAGAATTTAAACTTGTTTGTGCATCTTCGATTCGCTATTTAGAAATTGAAGATCAAGAAGAAGACTTTCGAATTCGAGTATCCCGAAAAGTAGGGCGCAATAACGAAATTAGTAGAGTCCTTGAAGCGATTAATAAAAACAATACCTTACCTAAAAGCATACACTATAGTGGAAAAAATTTAAACTTAAAAGAAGCTACTACAGGAGAATATCGAGATCGAAGTGGCTATTCAGCTTGGGAGCGTTTTGAGGTTTGGGATTATTATGATAGTACCCAAAAGCATATGCTTTCGATAGAACGTTGGGAAGAGGAGGGTTTTAAAGCCTATTTCGGGAAAGTAGAACAAAAAACTGCCTTTTCCAATATTACTAAGCCACCTCCCATATCGAAGAGTGCCAAAGCACTAGGCTGGTTTGCTCGCTTTGGAGCAGTCTTTGTTTTTTTAGCAATATTGTTATCTCAATTCCTTTTTTTTTCTCGAACTACCAATACTAGCTATGGGAATGATGTCCCTTTTTATGAAGCAGAATGGAAATCCTATACACCAGAAAAAGAAGGACTGGATGAACTACTAGAATCCTATGCCGATTATCCTACCTACAGCGTACTGCTTGTAGATATGTTGGTAGATAAAAACCCTATTGGCTACTATCATAAATACGAAGTTGTTTTTGAGCGAGAAGACAGCATTCAAACCGAAATAACACTCTGGAAAGCGGTTTCTAGTCAATTTTTCAAGGCACATACCCGTGAGATGGGCTTGGAGATTGCTACTAAAACGGATGGAATCATTGAAGTACAGAGCGTACCACCAGGTTTTTCGCTTTTTATAGGTAATCCCAAATATGGTGCTTGGCTTGATGATGGATACAATCGACGAGAATGGATATTTTCGGATAAATATGACTACGCAAAAGAATTGTTCTACCATGCTTTTGCGCGGCCTTATATCGAAGAATGGGAACTGACTAAAAGCGTGGATGCACAAGCAAGAGCGGAGCTTATGCGAGAGCAATACAATACAGCAATCTATGTGCGCTCTCCGAGAGGAGTCGATAGCGATTGGGCAAGGTATTTACTTTTGAAACAGGAAGAAGAAGAAAAACGCGCGCGGGCAAGAACTACACGTTCTAGTAATCGTGTAACTGGCGTAAGCAGTCGAAGTAGAGGCAGCAGCGGTGGCGGAGGAAAGTAAGGCAACTACTCAAGATTGCGCTTTTTTGTCAAAAAACGAATAAAATCACACCTATGGATACCTTTTTTACGGAGGAATGGCGGTGGCTTCCTAATGCAATTATTTATCTATTCAATATCGCCTTTATGCTATATGCAGGAAAGTGGGCGTTTCGCGTTTCGCATCCTAAAACGAAGGTGCGAGAAGAATTACTGGAAGATGATAATTTCGCCTTTGCGCTGGCACATGTAGGCTATTATGTTGGGCTTATCATTGCCTTATCTAGTGCTGTTATTGGAGCATCTAGAAGCTTAGAATGGAATATTATCAACTTAGCAATTTATGGCTTGCTGGCGGTCTTGTTGCTCAATATTGCCTCCTTCATCAATGATAAATTCATTTTGCCGCACTTCTCTATTAGCAAAGAAATACTAGAAGATCACAACGCAGGTACAGGTATTGTAGAAGCTGCAAATTTCATTGCATCAGGCTTACTTATTCGGGCAGCTATATCAGGAGATATGATCGACTTATTTCCACAATTTTCTTTCGGATGGCTGCTTTCTGGTATCTTATCTGTCTTTATATTTTGGAGCATCGGGCAAGTGCTGCTAGTCTTGCTGGCAGGGCTATTTACGCGCTTTTTAATTCCCTACGATGTTCACAAAGAAATAGAACGCGACAATGTAGCCGCAGGAATTAGTTTTGCGGGTATTTTAGTAGCGATTGCCATTTTGATAAGCTATGGCATATATGGCGATTTTCAAGGATGGTTGCCACATCTAGAAAAAATAGGCATCGAAGTTCTCGTTGGCATTATTCTATTGCCGCTTATGCGCTGGCTAGTGGATACTATTTTGCTACCAGGACAAAAATTAACCAAGGAAATTATACATCAAGAACATCCCAACAATGGTGCAGCCCTCATAGAAGCCCTTTCTTATATTGGAAGTGCGTTCTTAATTACGATTTGTTTATAAAAACATGAAGCAACGCGATAGTCAAATTCTTAAAATAGCTCTATTTGCCACCGGCTTATCAGGTATCGTAGCAGAGTATATTTTAGCCACCTTAGCCAGTTATTTCATAGGCGATTCGGTTCGGCAATGGACGCTACTTATTTCCTTGATGCTTTTTTGCATGGGGCTTGGTAGTCGATTGACGCGCTCCATTTCAGGCAATTTATTTACCTATTTCATTCGCATTGAATTTTTACTTTCCATTATTGTTGGTTTTTCTGCA
>CALGLY010000361.1 GCA_937959095.1 uncultured Saprospiraceae bacterium | reverse complement strand
CTGGAGCGTTACTATTTTTTGGCGATACAACGCTCCTAGCGATTTTTTGAAGAGTTTTTTACTTATCCCAAAGGCATCCCAGATTTCTTCTGGAGAACTCTTATCAGTTAACGGTAGAAAGCCGTCATTTTTATTCAATTTATCGAGTATCTTTTGTGCGTTGGGTTCTATACTTTGATGCCCTACAGGAAATAAGCTAATATCTATCTTTCGATCTTCTCGTATTGGTTTGATATAGCCTTTTAGTGTATCTCCAATCTCAAGCCCATCAGGTACTTCATTATTATAAATCAGACCTGCATATTGTTGATTTACGACCACATTATAGCCTAAATTCGTCATGGAATAGACGAGCAAATCAACTTCTTGCCCTTTTTCAAGATCGCCATCTGCATGTTTTTGCAAGAATGATTTCAGCTTCGTTGTACCGACTAATCGGTCAGATATTTCATCCAAATACATATAAACTACATGACTTTGATTTGGGCGTAAATCCGTCGCTTGATTCCGAAAAGGAATGAATAATTCCTTCGATACGCCCCAATCACAAAACGCACCGGTTCTATTGACATCTTTCACCTTTAAATAGGCAAATTGCCCGACCGTGAACATCGGAGTTTCGGTAGTCGCTACTTCCATATCCTCGGTATCACAATAGACAAAGACCTCTATTTCGTCCTCCATCTTCATGTCTTCGGTGATGTACTTTCTAGGTAGCAAGACCGAATTTTCCTCGGCATCTTCTAAATAGTAACCTTGTATAAGTTCGCGCTTGATGGTCAGCGTTTGATATTCTCCAATTCGTATCATGGTCGTTGTCTGTAATTAAGCAACAATATTAGCAAAACTCTTGCTGCTTTAGCGTACTACTTCCGCATTATTCATTTTGGAGTACTATATTTGTTGCATAATCAGAAATAAAATGAATAAATGCGCCTTCTGCAAGTCCATGAATATCAGCATATCCGCATTGGTGAAACGATAAGAGGTGTCGTTTTCACCGAAAAAGATTGCAATGCCTTAGCCGCTTATTGGCAAGCGCACCAAGGACGCTACTATAAATTACAGCACCGAGGTATTCGTTTCTCGCATTATGTAGGGGCATTGCAAGTAGGGGATTTAACGATAGAAATTCTCCCTAAAGCAGATAAAAATAGCCCTTTACCTGTGTGGCGTGATGCCCTGTTGGATATGCTGCGCTATTGTAAAATCCTGAAAATACATACCCTCGACACAGCCAATTTACAACACAAAAACAATTCCATACTAGAACTATACTATGAACGCTATTTGGATGCGGTAGATGCCTTATTGCGACAAGGCTTACAAAAGGACTATCAATTAGTAACCGCCAATAGCACTAGTGCGAAAGGACAGATTCAATTTCATCAGCATATCCAAAAAAATCGCTTGCACCAAGAGCGATTTTATACGCGTTTCCAAGCCTATAATCATTCCAATTTGCTGAATCAAATCCTGTGGGCTGCTTTGGAAATTTTAAACCAATTGCCTTTATCCTTACGCCTGACAGAAAAATTGAAAGCTATTCAAGCTCATTTTCCAAAGATAGCACCTCGTGCGATTGATATCAAAGATTTTGCCCGCCTTCGCTTGCACCGCCGCGCCGCACATTATAAGGAAGCTTTGGATATTGCAGAGCTACTTATTGGGCGGTTTCGTCCTGATATTCGTTCAGGAATGCGCTCTTTGATAGCGGTACTTTTTGATATGAATGTACTATTTGAAGAGTATGTTTTCCGGCAATTGCAACAGCTTCAAAATGATACTATACAAGTATTCCGTCAGCAATCAAAAAGCTTCTGGAATCGGCGTTCTATTCGCCCTGATATGGTATTGCAAATAGGGGAGGAACGCGTGGTATTGGATACGAAATGGAAAATACTAGAACGGGTACAGCCAAGCATGCAGGATGTACAGCAAGCATTCGTGTATAGTCAATATTTTAATGCTCAAAAAGTAGCCCTTATTTACCCCAAAGTAAATCCATTAAAGGACCTTCCACCGACCGTTTTCCAGCCTTTTTCTGATGAAAAAAAGTATTTTTGCCAAGTCCATTTTGCTGACATTATCCAGAATGAGCGTTTAAATATACAAGTAAATCAGAGTATTTTAAATGCGTTGACGGGATAATCCATTGAGACTTTTAGTATATATTTTAATACGACGAAAGACATGAGCAACATCCTCCACCGTGCCTATGAGCCTGAACAATTTAGAAAGCAAGGCTATGAAGTCATTGATTTATTGACGGCTTATCTGGAGCGTTCTATTTATGGAAGAAGTGGAAAAACCATTGATTTCAAAGAGCCAAATGTCCTCTATGAAAGCTGGAAAAGAGCCGAGCATCGGGATATATTCGAGTTTTTCGAGCAAGTCTTGCAAGAGTCCAATCAGTTGCATCATCCAAAATATGTGGGGCATCAAGTGACTGCACCTGTGCCAATAGCAGCCTTAGCGAGTTTGTTTACTTCTTTGGTTAATAATGGCATGGCGATTTATGAAGTCGGTAATGCGGCTACGGTATTAGAGCGTATCGTGACGGAACGCGTGGCAACGGCTT
>CALGLY010000360.1 GCA_937959095.1 uncultured Saprospiraceae bacterium | reverse complement strand
CTATGAGTAGGACGAGTAGGCAGGGCCAAAGTTCCCCGAATTGCAGAAGGCTAAAGATGGCAGGAAAGGCTGTACCAATGAGTGAACCAATGGTAGGAATAAAATTGAGAATGAAAATGAGAAATGCCCAAAAGGCAGGTGAATCAACACCAATCATCAGCAAGGCGATATAACTCAATACGCCTGTGATGAGGCTCACGACCATTTTGAGACCAAAGTAACTGGAGATGGAAGCTTCAATTTTTTGGAGAATACTAGAAAAACTTGCATAATTCGCAGTATTAGAAAACACTGCTTGTAGTTTCGATTCAAAATTACTTTCCTCTAAAAGGATAAATGCGGCATAGAGTACAATCATAAAACTATTGCCGATCAAATCGCTCAAGGAATTAAAAATCGAGCTTAGAATTGTTCCAAAATTTAGATCGCCTAAATGTGCTTGAGCATATTCTACAACATTGATATTGAAGAGTTCATTGATTTGCTGGAGAATAGAATCTACATTTGGTTGGTACTTTTCGTAGGAGAGGGCTAGTTCATTGATATTGGTAGTCAGCACCCTTGAAATAACGATCAAAACACCCAAAACAATAAATGCCGCCAAGCCCGTTTTCAGCCAAGAAGGAAAACGCTTTTGGACAAAGGGAATGCCTTCCAGATTCTTCTTGATACCACGCAGAATAAACCAAAATAATAAACCCAACACAAAGGGTTGGAGTAGGCTCTGCCCATAAATCAAAGCGATGATGGTGATGACAGAGATGATGAGTCCTGCGGCAATATTTTGTAAATTCATAGTGTGTAGTACTTTTGAGTGCTTCCTTTTTTGTGAAAGAAGAAATCTAATGTACAGATTTTGAAGAAGTGCAACGCATCAAGCTTAGAAAAGAAACGGTTTAGATTCCTATTGTCCTAAAATGGTTGCCTTTCGTAAAGACTTTTTTCATACTTCTCAGTTTAGAAAAATAATATAACTAATTGATTATCAGGCTATATCCTAAAACTAGTTTGTTCTTACTAGTTCTTTTATTAAAAAATAGAAAAAATCAACACGACTCTAAAATCTATTGTTGTTTTATTTGATTTATAATTTGTAATTTGACTTTGTTGGAAGCTGTTGTTTATTAATTAGTTATGAGTTTTTGGGCAACCATTTTAGGAAGATAGGCAACTAATTTGGGTAAATAAGCAACCAATTTAGGAATAAGGGCAACTATTTTGGGGCTTATGGCAACTATTTTGGGGAAAGGGAACTGTTTTAGGAATAAGGGCAACTATTTTGGGCAGATAGGCAACCAAATAGGGATTCTTTGCTGTGTTTTCCTTACCTTTATTGAAGAATTGGAGGAAAAAGCAACGGTAAAGGGGCAATTCAGCCCAAAACAGTTGCTTTTAAAGAAACTTGAAGAACTCCATTTATTTTTTCATCCTAAAGTAGTTGCCTTTTAAATAGACTATGGCAAAATCAAAGAGACGGATTACAAGAGGGCGCAAAAAACGGGGCGATACGATTAAGCTCGTTGTGAAATCGAATGAGCTAGTGGAGGCGCGCTATATGTTTGATGTGTGGGAGACGCGTTTTTTCCTGACACTCATTGCTTCTATCACCAAAGATGATGCGGACGATAAGGTGTATCGGATATGGTTCAAGGATATTAAAACCAACTTCCAGCTCAAGTCGAATCAGTCCTATCATTATCTGCGCGAAGCTGCGATTAGCATGGCAGGCAAGAGCGTATATATCGGGTGGATGAATGATGAATTTCGGCGCGGACGCATGCACCGTATCATTCGCTTTGTCGATTTTTTGGAAGATGGACAAACAGGCGGACGTATTGGACAACAGGAATATGTGGATGTCTCGATTGATAAAGATATTAAACCCTATTTGCTCGATATTAAAAAGAAATTTGATCCTAGCACCACGCGCTATACTTCCTATGATCTACGGAATGTGATAAAACTGAAACCCTACGGCACACGTATCTATGAGCTGCTGAAACAATTCGAATTCAAGGGCTTTCGGACGATAAAGGTGGAGGACTTGAAGGATATGTTTGAGATTACGGATGAATATCCGCGCTTTTCTAATTTCTATCAGAAAGTCATTAAGTACTCGATTATTGCCATCAATAAGCATACCGATTTGAATGTGCCACTAGAGCATATCGAAAAAATAAAGAAGGGTAGGAGAGTGCATGCGCTGCGCTTCAAGATAGAAAGTAAATCGAAGCAGGAAGTGGCGATACTGCGCGGTGATAATCTGGAACAGGGCGTATTGTTTCCAGCAGAGGAACAAGCGGCTACATCGGATGAAATCGTGATGACGGAGAGTGATATGCTCTTTGCAGAATTTGAGGAAGTGGTGGTACGCAGCTTTGGAGTCACGCCTTCGGTCTTCCTGAAAATGCTGAATAGTGGCAAGTTTACGAAAGCCCAAATCGAGCAAGCGATAAGTGTGACGCGACGTGCAAAATACAAACAAGAAATATCGAAGAGTGTGCCAGGCTTTTTTGTAAAATCCTTGAAAGAGGGCTTTACAGACCCGCAGGAGGAACAAAAGAAGAAAAGGAGGGATACGGTTGCTCAAGAAAAAAAGCGGCTTAAAAGCGAATTATTGGCATTGCAGGAGGCATTATCTCAAAAAATAAATGACCGAATTCGAGATGTGACGACCCAAAACCACGAAGTGACTCAACAAGCGATTGATGAATTGCGCGGAAATCCCGTCATCGCTACCTTGATACAAGCCAAAGAACAAGCCAAAGGCACTGCCCTAGAACTAGAAGACTACCGAAAAGATGAGCAATTGCGCGCTATGGTGATTAGCAATATCGTGCAGCAACAAAAATCTCAATTTGAAGATATTTTCGAGTTTTATAACCCGAAGATTCGGAAGGTGGAGGGAGAATTGAAGGGGATTTCTATCCAGTAGTAGATAACACAGGTAGAGACAATGCATGCCTTGTCTGCATGGAACGAAGCAAAATTGGGGATTTATTTATTGAACCTAAAAGGAATACGTTCGTACAAGTATGTATGTATTCGAATTTGTTATAATATGGAACAATAAACTGAATAAAGTCATGCAAGTATACTTCAATGAAGAAATAAAACCTAAAGTTTTAGATGCCTTATCTAAAGCAAATAAAGAGATAATTGCCGCTATTGCTTGGTTTAATGATAAAGAAATTTATGAAATTCTTATTTCAAAGGCGAAACAAGGAATTTCAATAGATTTGTTAATAAGTAATCACCCAAATAACTTCAATTCTCCTGATAGTCTTGATTTCGAGGAATTAATCAATGTTGGGGTAAAAGTGAATAGATTAATTACTGATGAAAAATTAATGCATCACAAATTTTGTATTATTGATAATCATACAATTATTACAGGTTCTTACAATTGGACATATGGTGGGAGCATTTCCAACTTGGAAAACATTGTAGTAATTGAAAATGATATAAAAAATTGTGAAAAGTTTAAAGCAGAGTATGAACGAATGCTTAAAACTTATTTCAAACACCTTGATGAAGCTGTAGAGATACTTGAAAAAATGAAAAATGTAATTTCTGACTTACAGGATGAAATAATTAAGCATAGATATTTGCCAGATAACATAATGGAAAATTTAAGAAAATACAGTAATGGGAATTTTCTTATCGAAGCTCCAGATAGTAAATCTGAAAAACACTTTTCAATTCAAAATGGAGTAGTAGTAAACAAAGATGAGTGGTGGGAGAATTTCCCATATGCAATACAAACAATGCTTAATGATAAGTTTTTGAAAGTTGGAAAAATTAATACAAGACCGACAAATGATGCATTACAATATCTTTTGGATTTAGAAAAAATTGATATTGGAAGTTATTACGAAACGAAATGGAATTATAAAAATAAGGAAAATGATCAGGTCTACTTTTTTAAAAATTGTGATGGTTTAAGTTTATTGCCAAATTTG
>CALGLY010000359.1 GCA_937959095.1 uncultured Saprospiraceae bacterium | reverse complement strand
CAAGTGCGTGCCATTGCAAAGCCTGACTTTGATTTACAGGATACCCAATTTCAAGATTTTTGCTTTAAGTATGCCGCCGAACGTTTTTCGAATAATGCCATGAATACTTCCCGCCTAAATTATATTCTGAATCGCCCAAGTGCTTCTCACCTCATCGAATTTACATCAAAAGGAACACTAATTGGTTATGTGTGGGCAGTGATAGAAGGGACTATGCTGCATTATTGGTATGCCTTTTTTGATACGCAGTATCTGGGTGTATATCCAATAGGAAAATGGATGATGTGGCGCACGATAAAATGGGCTAAGGAAGCAGGTTTGCAACATGTATATCTAGGGACATGCTATGGCGAAAAATCACTTTATAAAGTTCGAGATTTTAAAGGGTTAGAGTTTTTTAATGGGAGTGGATGGGATACCGATATGAAACGTTTAAAACAACTTTGCAAAACCGATAGTACTGCCCGAACAAGCGATCTTTTTAAACAAAAACCTGACCCTAATACCTTTTTAGAAGGAATATTAAAAAGTTAAAGTTTAAAATGAAATGAGTGTGTTACAAATTAGTGGAAAAAATATATCAACTTCAATTTTTGCAGAAAATACACCTTTTATTTATAAGGGTTAATTCAGATTTTTTCCCTATAAATAGAATTAGACACATATAAATACCACTAATTTGTAACACACTCAAATGAAATATAAGGTGTTTTCTTTAATGCTTAAATTACTGCATTCAAGCGATTTATATCACTGTTGTTTCTTTTTTACCCTTGCTATATAAAGCGTCTTATCGGTTTTAAAAAGTCGTTAAAGTGTCAAAGTCCTAGAATAATGAAACTATTGCAATATTTTTACGTCTCATAATCGTTCTACATCTACTAAATGTGTGTTTTTCTTACCCCCTATAAAAAATTGACTTGCAAAACCAAAATGCAACAACAATACGTAAGTGAGAATATATTCCGTAACATAAATAAATAAAGATGACAAATCCCTACATTAAATTCCTGGGTGTACTGTTTGTATGCAGTATGTTCATAGGAACAAATGTATTGGCGCAACAACTTACGCCAATAGATTACACCGCAAATGATGTGGTGAAACCCTACGAAGGACATTTCCGTTTTGGTATGAATTTGGGGTATTTCCCAGGTTGGAATGATCGCCAACTAGGAACAATAGCCGCAGGTGATCCCGATTTAGGTATAAAAGGAGTTGGTGCACGTGCTTTCCGTCCAGGTTTACCAAACTCTGTATTAGAAATATTTGGTTATGACCTTAGAAGAGGAGCGTATGATTATTTTGAGGAAGTTGGAATGACTGAGCATACCGCTATCCTAGAAGGACCACCAGAATGGTTCAGAGACTTGACTTATTATTGTGAAGGCAGTGACAAAACATCGGTGCTTTTCCGAAATGTTTATATGCCAATTTGGGATGATGGTGAAGATGGAACACCCATAAATGATGAAAATTTCTTCGCGGCTTATATCTATAAGGTAGTGGAAGAATACGGCGATCATGTTCGCTTTTGGGAAATTTGGAACGAACCAGATTTTGATTTCTCTTTCACGAATTGGAACTACCGCAATCCTGATATTGGTTGGTGGGTAAATGATCCAGATCCATGCCAATACCAACTACGCGCACCTATTCAGCACTATGTGCGTCACTTGCGTGTGGCTTATGAAGTAATCAAGACACTAGATGAGGATGCTTATGTATCTATTGGAGCATTGGGTTACCCACACTTTTTGGATGCAGTAATGCGTAATACCGATAACCCTAACCCAGGACAAATGGGAGAGGTTACCGATGAATATCCACTGAAAGGCGGTGCTTATTTTGATATGATGGGCTTCCATGAATATCCACATATTGATGGAAGTATGTGGCAATATGACTACCGAGTAGATGATGGACCGCATGACTTTGCGCGTCACTCCGATCAAGGAGTAGATAATGGTATTGTCCGAAAATACAATGAGTTTAATGCGGTATTAGCCAAGTATGGTTATGACGGGGTGACCTATCCTGAAAAAGTTTGGATTGTAACAGAGACAAACACACCACGTGTTAGCTACGCCGATCCGAGGTATCATGGCTCGGATGAGCTACAAGTCAACTACATTATCAAGGCAGCAGTAGGCGCGCAAAAGTTGGGCATTGTACAGATACACCCATTCAACTTGGGAGACAAAAAGAGTGAAGAAGAAGCGAACTATGAGTTCGACTTGATGGGAATGTACAAGAAACTGACCAATACGACACCAGTACAATACGAGCAAGAAGTAAATAATGTAGGAATTGCTTACAAAACAGCTTCTGATTTATTATCGGAATATCGCTATGATGCAGTAGCCACTGAAGCACTGATGATGCCTCAAGGCGTTGATGGTGGTGCATTTCGCAGCGATGATGGCGAATACACCTATGTACTTTGGGCTAAGACACATACCGACCGTTCGGAAGAAGCTTCTGCGACCTACTCTTTCCCTAGAGAATTGAGCGGCGATATGATTACGTCTTTCCCTTGGGATTGGTCGTATAATGGCGGCGAAGAAGAAATCGCACCACAAATGATTGCGCTTACAGGTACACCTGTTTTCTTCCGAGGAGAAGGCATCGATCCAATCGTAGATACAGCTATTGATTTGGAGCTAGAATTGAGCTCTAGCCAAACATCTATAGAAAAGTATGAAAAGATTGATGTTACCATCACAGTAACGAACAATAGTACCTTGCAAGCGAATGATGTGACGATTGATTTTCCAGTACCTAGCGGAAAGTTGGCTTATGTATCGCATGTTGCAAGCAATGGGGTATATCGCAACTGGACAGGAGAGTGGATTCTTGGCACAATTGAGCCAAACGCTACAGAAACCCTAACAGTGCGCTTATTTACTTTGACCGATGCAACTACCATTTATGCACAAGTTATAGATGCTATAGAACTGGATAAAGATTCTACACCAAACAATGGTGATGGCACAGTAGCGAATGAAGATGATGAAGCGACATACACCTTCTCTGTCGATAATTGTGTATGTACTGATCCATACGCGCCAGTATGTGCGGATAATGTGACGTACTTCAACGCTTGTGAAGCAGCATGTGCAGGAATAACAAACTATACGGATGGACAATGTGCAAGTGCAACAGCCGATTTAGAGCTTTCCATGACGGCTACGCCAAGCGAATTTTTAGTCTTCTCTAATGTTACGTTCCAAGTTACAGTCACGAATACAGGGAATCAAGATGCTCGCGATGTGCGTGTAGAATTTCCTATTCCACAAGGCAAATTAGCTTATGTGACGCAAAGCTACTCACAAGGAGATTTCATTGTGCCTTATCGCCAATGGACAGTAGGAACGCTTGCAGCAGGCGCATCAGCTACGCTAGATTTTACCCTATTTACTTTAGTCAATGAGCCAATTGATGTATTTGCAGAAGTAATTATGGCTTCTCCAGCAGATATAGATTCTTCGCCAGGGAATGGTAATGGAATGACAGCACAAGAAGACGATGAAGCTTCTATGACGATTAATCCAGTAGGAAATTCAGTAAATGGAAGCACATTCGGTAGCAAGACGGATTTAGGCGTTTTCCCTAATCCTACATCAGATAGAGTAAATGTCTATTTCAATGCTGCTACGTCCAATGTAATGCTTCGCGTATTGGATATTAATGGAAAAGTAGTCCGCACCAAAGCATATCGCGCAACCCAAGGCTTGAATCAAGCACAATTGGATGTAGCGAACTTGCCAAGCGGGATCTACTCCCTACAAATACAAGGGACAACAGATGTACAACAACGTTTGTTTGTGAAGGAATAATAATTTAGGGAGCAGGTTGTTTTTTGCCTACTCTCTGACTTGATTTACTAAATTAGTAAGCTAAGAGCATGTTGGAAATTTTTATGAACTGAAAATCAATAGCTTACGGCTTTGACAACATGAAAAATCAATAGCTTACCTGCCTTTGTCGGCAGACAGGTCTGGATATGTTACTTATTTTCCATGCAGTCAAGCCTGCCCGTTCCATTCAGGCTTGTCTGCTACAAGCAGGCGGGTTCGTAAGATATTGGTTTTCAGGAAAGAAAAATCCTAACAGGCTCTAAGACAGAGGGCTGAAAATTTATTAAATCTATTGATTATATCAAGAAGGTCGAATGCTCTAAGTGTTCGACCTTTTTTTATAAACTAATTGAATAGCTTTTCTTATATGGTTTCAAAGGAATAGAAAGCCAAAAAAATGCGCTACTTTTGCGCTACATTAGGAATGGTATGTAAATAAGAAACTCAAAGTAAGTAGTGAGATAAAAATAAGATGACAACTAATTGGAGTCTATTTTTGTCTGAATCGAGGCTTGTCTGCTACAAGCAGGCGCAAAAATTGGAGTTATGCCGTGTATAGTGATGATTTTTGTAACAAAGAGTCAGAGAAAAAGAGTGTTCAAGAAGTTGTTAGATTATTTTTGTATCACTACTTATGCAGTTATCTTTAAACCATTCCTTATTTGGGTCTTTGACAATTTTTGCATTTTCTACGAACAAAATCAAATCAAAACGCTCATTATCAATCGCTTTTTTGATTTAATTTATGTC
>CALGLY010000358.1 GCA_937959095.1 uncultured Saprospiraceae bacterium | reverse complement strand
TGCGAATGGCTCGGTGATACTAAACACCAAATCCCCCCAGCGATTAAAGATTTGGAAGGAATTGACTTGTGTTAAATCATCGCCGCCTTGTATATAGAAGATATCGTTATTGCCATCATTATTCGGACTAAAAGCATTCGCAAAAACAAGCTCTTTCGTATCTACAAAAACTAATACAATTGCTTCCGCAGAACAACCATTTTCGTCGATTACTTCCACGCGATAGGTCGTCCCGATCCGTGGTGTAGCCGTAGGATTGAGGCAATTATCACAGCTCAAAGAATCGCCTGTGCTAGTCGTCCAAATGATTTTGTCTGGTACTAAATTTGTAATAACTGTCAATTGAACTTCTTCGCCTGCTTGAATATTCGTTTCGTTTACTGTGATTTCTGCGAATGCATTTTCAGCCGCTGCTACACTTACAGGAATTTCGCTGATACAATCGCGCATATCCTGAATATAGAGCGTATAATCACCAAAGGCTAAATCCTCTATCTGGAATGGAAAATTGCTCACTGGTCGGAAGGTCGTGCCATTGAGTGAATATTCAACAGGGAAATCTGCATTTTGAACGGTAGTAATCGTTAAACTTCCATTCGAGGATTCTTCACAAGCTGCGGCATTGCCCGCCGCTACGATACCGATCGCTAATGGCTCGGTGAGTTCTGCGGTTTGCGTACTTAGGCAACCATTTGCATCCGTCACACTGAGTTCATATTGTCCTGCTCGTGCATTCAGCAGTGTTTCGTTCGTACTATTGTTGCTCCAAGCGTAAGTATACGGCGCTGTTCCACCCGCTACGCTTGGTTCGATACGTCCGTTGTTATCTCCTGCACAACTTATCCCAAAGCCATCAAAATCAGAAGGCGTAAGGTCTATTGCAATAGCACTCGGTTGGAACAACTCTAAGGCAAGTGTCATTTGCTGTCCATTTGCATCGACTACTACAAATTCGTATTCGCCCCCATTTAATCCTTCTATCAAGATAGGACTTATATCACTACTCCCCTCGCCTGTTCTATCGTCGAGTGTACGCCAAATGTAGGTATAAGGTCCTGTTCCATTTTCTACTGTTATCGTCACGTTACCTGAAGCATCATCGGCACAATTAGGCTCGCTTACATTCGCGAAACTGATTTGTAAATTACACAACGCAGCGTCTACAAGCGTCGTATTGATAACGACTAAACTATCGCAGCCTGCGGCATTTTGTAATAGTATACTTTCTGCACCTACTTCATTTTCGTCACAAGTTGTTTGCTCTATCACGGTAGTTTCAGAGGCTAAAGCCGCTTCTATTGTAAATTCAACTTCTGCCGTACAACCTGCGGCATTGCTTCCCAATACGCTATAGGTTCCTGTACCAATGCTTATCGAATTGGTAGTTTCACTCGTACTCCATATATAGCTATCACCACCATTCGCGGTCACATCAATTATGGCATCTTCGCAAAGTGCTATTGGTGCATCTACGGTAATCGTTGGACTTCCTGAAATACTCAAGGTCAGTTCTGCGCTTGCGGAACAGCCATTCGCATCCATACCAACTACACTATACACTCCTGCTTCAGAGACGCTAATGCTTGCGCCTGTTTCTTGTGTATTCCAAGCATATTCTACACCGCCAATGGCAGTTAGACTAGTTTCTTCGCCATCGCATATTGCTGCTGCACCTTCTATTGTAATAGTAGGAAGCGACAAGATTTCATATTCTAACTCTAGCAAGCCACTTGTGCAATTGGTAACCAAATCTATAGCTTGTGCAAAATAGCTGCCTGATGACTCTGGTAAGAAGCTAGTCGTATTTTCTGCTAATAAATTCCCTTCGGCATCCAACCAATTTACTTGTAAGGTTTCATCCACACTTACATTCAAAGCTATTGCTTCATCGCCTTCGCATATGCTTACATTCTCGCCTGCTGGTACTGCTATGAAAGGGCAATCGCAATTAGGTGGTGTGATTTCAATTTCATTATTACAGAAAACTTCTTCATCTATCACCGTGATTAGGACACTTTCATCTATCGGAATATTCATAACTACAAATTCACTATTCGCGACGCGCATTACTTGTCCTGCATTTGTTTCTATAATTGCTACTAGATTTGTTGTGAAACTTACTTCATAGCTAGATAAATCGTCAGAACAGTTCGTAGTAATATTTTCAATTGGAGGTAATTGATTCACAAAGACTTCAATCGTACTCGTTCCAGTACAGCCTGCTGCATCCGTAACCGTAACATTGAAGAATTCCTTTTCACCTACCGTGATTCTATCGGCTGTTTCGCCTGTACTCCAAAGGTACTCGACACCACCTGTGGCAACCAAAGTAGTAAGGTCGCCTTCACAAATCACTCTGCGATCTGTTGTGATAACAGCTTCCACCGTATTTACATTAAGTGTTACACTCGCTCGTGCAGAAGTACAACCTGTATCTGTATCGAATAATTCGGCAAAATACGTCCCTGCTGCACTTGGCATAAAGTCCGTGCCTGTAGCAATTGCTTCGCCTTCTATATCTACATCGTACCAGCGGATTTCGCGTGTTTCGCTTGCATCTGCACTAGTCGCGCTAAGTATTGGAAATTCATCGCCTTCACAAATTTCTATATTTTCACTAATCGATAGTGCAACAAAGGACGGACAAGAACAATCTGGTGCACCAAAGCTTTGTGTAATTTCACAGTCATCAGGACTCGTGGCAGTCA
>CALGLY010000357.1 GCA_937959095.1 uncultured Saprospiraceae bacterium | reverse complement strand
GTAATATTTCATTGCTACCTGTTGTAAATAAAAAGAACGTTTTGTCTCCTATATTCTGTGAATAAATATCAACATAGCTGCTATTAGGATATGGAATAATTTCACTAATTTTGTTGAAATCAGGAGAGTAAATATTTATATATGTTCCATGAGATTCCTGCCAATTTGTTATCCCGAAAAAGCCATCATCACCAATTGGTATTACAGATTCTTCTTCGACAATATGATTTAGACTATGTTTAATCTTGTAATGAGAGTCATAACTTAATATTTTCTGTTTAGTATTATCTACTAATAATACATTATCTTTAGTAGTATTTACTAAGTAAGCATCATTTGATAATCCATCAAAATTCGTTTTCCAATCTTCATTTATATATTGCCCAAAATTCGATATTGTTGATAATAATAAGCGAACATCAGGATTATCAAAATCTTTTTTGAAAGCTTCTTTGTAACTAATTTCCTCTATAAAGTTAATTTTTTGAGCAAGACCTAGATGTGAAGAAATAATTAAGAGTATGATAAAATAATATTTCATAAATATACTTTTTTGTGAGGTACACTAGAGGTTATGTATCAAGAAATCTAAATTAATGCGGATAATACTTCTTTTTCAAATATCACAGACTCTAGAACATGTGCTACAGGTTCCCCTAAGCAAATCTCCGATTTGAACAAAAACGAATTTACTTTCACAAATCGGAGATTTGCAGAAAATCAGTGATGGATTATAAATCCACACTAGCAAGTGGTTTATATTTTTACCGCGCTCGTTAATTTGCCTTTTAACATATCCCTACGATATAAACCGAAAATATTCCCCGTTCCCAAAGCCACTTGTTACGTTGATTTCGTCTATCAATAAACTCTTTTCTACATTTTGAATGCATCTCGACATTTCCACGCAAACTTTCTGCTGGCAATCCATATTTTCGACAAAAATACGCTTCAAAACTTGGGTAGTCAGAATATTGAAATTTCAGTTTTGCTATTCTCTTTAGCTCATCTATATTATTACGTTCACTGTAATTGAGCAACAAAAATCCTTCACAAAACCCATGTGTTCCAAGGGAATCAGGCAAATAAAAAGGAGCGAAGAATAATTCATTCCAATACGTTTCATTATCCAAAGTATCAATCATTCCATTTTGACCTGTTGTAACCCAACTTTCTTCCTCTTTTTTACAAGATTCTACTTTCCAAAAGATTAATTGCTGTATATTTTTTGTCTTTATATATTTTGTATCTTCAGAAATTGTAATCGCATAAATAGGATGTTCTTCTTCCATATCTTTTCTAAATTTTAGTTTAGGTTGGACATAAAATATTTCCTTGTAAACGGATACAAAATCTAATCTTGACCATTTTTGTACGTCTTTAAATGCATCTAGTACTCCCGCGTCCGAACTAAAATTACTTTTTCCTGAGTATTCTTCGCTTTCATAGGCGGATGCAGCATATCCTTGGCTGTAAAAACAGCCATTAAATATTGAACCATCTTTCAAGTAGAATTTCGCATAGTATATTGAACAACCGCCTGCATCTGCATAAATAGAGGATGCAATGACAAACAGGAGCATTGCTAAAAATATCTTTTTCATTTGTTTGTGTTTATGAGAATGAAGAAATTGTATCACCGCACCATCGCATAATACCGCACATCATCCACCGAAGTCCGCGCATATTCATTTTGCCCATTCAAAACAGGTTTCAAAACACAGTAAATAATAGTTTGCCCTTCTACTTCAAGCATTGGTAAGCCTTTCATGTCCCCTGCTTTCGATTCCCAACGAAAGGCTTCGGGCGAGATGTCCATTTTTTGCAATAGGGTTATCAATTCGCTTTGTTCATGTACCCAAGCGAGATGCTCCGCTTCGGTGTGGAGTGTAGGACGTGCCGCTTCTTCAGGATAGAGGGCAGCCCATTTAGCAGGAATAGAAAAATAGTGGGTATAGGCTTTGGTGGTGTTATCAGGGTGCAGCGTGAGTAAGGCGTTCATCCAATCCGTTTTATCTGCTGGATATTTCGCTGCAAAACGTTTGGCTAGGGTATGATTGCCCGGGAACGTACCAGCGGGAATCGCTATAAATCGACTTTCTGCTAAGTATCTTCCGAAGCTATTGCCTTCATCTTGAAAGAGATTGAAATAGCGCGCCGAATGTACCAGCGGACGCTCCGCATCTTTGCCGCCTAATACTTGACTAATCGCTCGAAGCAGCAAGGTGTCTTGTCCTACATTGCAGCCAAAAATAGAAACTCGACTGCTATTATTCAAAATGTTATTGGCTAAGGGAGTTAGTTCTCCGCTTTCCATCGCGATATTCAGGCTCTCCGAACTACAGCGCGCACTTCCTTCGAGAACAGGCAAATTAATGCCTGTCCATTGGTTGCCATGCACCACCAAATTGACTTGTTTCCAAACCCCATCTTGCGGACGATTTTTTTCTAAATAATTGCGAACCGCCAACATACTATTGCAATCCTTGACGATAAGGGGCGTACTTTCTAAGGAATCGGTACTGAAATATTTTAAAGCCGTTTCGTAATACGGGTTTTTACTAGATTGATCTTGCCCTAAAATAAAGGTGACGGATTGATGCGGATTGGTTGATTGC
>CALGLY010000356.1 GCA_937959095.1 uncultured Saprospiraceae bacterium | reverse complement strand
CTAAAGCTTTTACTCGATGCTTCATTTAATCAAAAAAGGCCGAAGTGTTAACGTTTTTTTACCGGCATTGTGAATGTTCTTCAATTTTTCCCAAGCAAGGAGCGTAAGAATTGAAAGCTTTTTGAACGGAGTGAGTTCTTTCAATTTAGCGACATTGGATAAAAATGAAGGTCATGAGCGAAGCCTTGACTTTTTTTGTTTCGTTTTTTGTGTTAAGACAAAAAATGAACACGCACCAACCAGAAGAAAAATAGATAGCTAAAACCTACATTCTGCGTAACATCAGTTAATAATACATTTCTTAGTGTCTCTTTTTCTACGCAATCTACTCTTTTTATACGCTTACTCCTGTTTCTTATACTATTAAAGAAAAGCATCCATTTGTAGTGTAGCTTGCAGCAAAATCACCAACGACAGAACAGCTTCTTAGTGGAAGCAGAAGTAAAAAAAGGAGTTACCCGATTCTACTAAATTTTGAAAAAGGCGAACGATTTGAATACAGCCATTTTTAATAAGGGAGTCGGCAATAAATAAGATACCCATTATGGCGCAGATATTTTCTTCTTCTAAATAATTGAAAAAATCAGTGCATAGCCGTATGCTACGGACTTATTTTTTCGATTTTTTAGAAGGAAACCCGCCTGCTCCGCTTGTTCGGGCAGGAAGAGCAAGTCAGAGTGGGTAGATTATTTTTTGCCGACTCCCTTAATATTCTTATACCAATACAATCTTTGGATGTGGATTGGTATTAAATTAGGGCAAACGTATCAAGTGATTCGTTTGCCCTAAATTTTGTTGAGCGTTGAATTATACCAAAAGACGATTCATTTTATGAAAGAAAGCTTATTTAAAATCAGGGAAAACGGGAAGTATGGCTTCATCAATGCCGAAGGAGCGGTAGTGATAGAAGCACAGTATTATGAGGTAGAAGATTTTTACAATGGCTTTTCGCGGGTGCGTTTCAATGATCGCCTTGTGCCTATGGATAGTTTGGGTCGTTTGCTGATGAAGCATTTTTTCAACTACGTAGGTTTTTTTGAAGAAGGTTTGGCGCGTGTACAACTCGTGCGACGCTGGGGATACATTGACCAACGTGGCACGATCCAAATACCTATAGAATTTGAAGATGCTGGCGATTTCAGCGAAGGCTTAGCTGCTGTTCAGCAAGATGATTTGTGGGGCTTCATAGACCAAAAAGGAACGTTCCAAATAGCTCCTCAATACGAGGAAGCTAGCGAATTTAAGCAAGGTTTAGCCGCCGTTTTACAGGATGGCGAGTGGGTATACATCAATAAACAAGGAGCGGTAGTCATTACTGCCAATTTTGATAAATGCCTTCCCTTTCAGGGAGCGATTGCACCTGTGATTTCGGATGGACAATGGGGCTTCATCCAAAAATCGGGGAAGATTTGCCTTGCACCACAATTCGATTTGTTGGAAGAAGATGCCGCTATTGAGTTTTTTGATGGCATGGCTATTGCCGTCCAAAATGACCGCTATGGCTTCGTGAATGAACAAGGCATACTCGCTATTCCTCCAAAATATACCTTTGCTGGCGATTTTGGGGAAGGACTAGCCCTAGTAGAACTAGAAGAACGATTCGGATACATCAATAAACAAGGTACACTCCTCATCCCTAATACATTTGAAGATGCTGGAGTCTTCTCCGATGGACTCGCCCAAGTAGAAGTAGAAGGCAAATGGGGCTTCATCAATACGGATGGAAGCTTTGCTATTGCACCAACTTACGAGCAGGTACTCCCCTTCCGAGCAGGGCTTTCGCTTACTGTCCTCAAGGGCAAATGGGCCTATATTAATCGCTCTGAAGAAGTCGTTTGGAGAGAGAGGTGATAATGCGATAATGCTGCAATGATGTAATGCGATAATGTTTTTCTAGTTGTCATATTTCAACATTATTGCATTGCATCATTATCACATTGTAGCATCAGAAATCCGTAAAGTACTCCCTTGCCCGTCGTCCGACATTATCCCCCATTTGAGTGGCACTAAAAGGATCATTGCCTTGAATTTCGTTGGGAGCATCTTTATATAATTCTATTTCCCATCTCGGATTATTGATTTCTCCTCGTGCGGTAGAGTGCAACAACACATAATCGCCCCCTGCTAAGGTTGGATTGTAGAATAAGAAACGGACATTGGTTTGGTTGGTGCTAGGAAAGTCATTGTAACTCCATATCTCATAGGGCGGCGCAGAAGGGTCATCCACCACATTTACCATATCATCGGGACGACCATATTTTAGGTAAATATTCCCTCTATCGGTCTCAAAGCCATTTCGGAAACCCGACTTGAAGGTATTATCTACCGCACGCACTACACCCATGTAGGCATAGAAAGCTTTTTCGGGCAAATTGGGGTTTTCTTCTAGCCAATAATTGAGTAAAAAGAGTCGCTTTGCAGAGGTGTCTTTTGCTTCTATTATGGTATTCAAGCGATCGGATTCGCCGAGTGGCATTTTGGGCATTAAGGCGCGTAAGGAATAATCCAATTGCCCTGCGGAAAGCTCATTCACAAAAATCTCTTGCTCTTCCAAAATAGCATCAGTCACAGGTTCATCTTCTATATTTAGATAAGGGTTGCTCCGTTGAAAGAAGATGGTCTTTTTACTTTGCAATTGTTCTAAAGAGTCGCGCACTTCCACTACTAAATTATAATTTCCTGATGGCAATTTTCTAATATCCATGCCAAGCAATAACGGCACTAATTCTCCTCCTTTTTTACGCTTGCTTTTCAGTTGGATGGTCTTAGCTGTGTTATTTTCTATCCGTTCCAAGAAGTAATTTATAACAAGTGCTTGCCCTTTTTGAGTAGCATCGCTGTAGAGTTCATTATAAAACCACATCCGTTCTGCTTCTTTCTGATAGAAATTGTAAGGTAGCGGCTCTAGTACAAAGCCATGCTTTGCAAAAGGGTGCGTATTATCTGTTGTGCGTTCTGCATTGGCAAGCAATTGGATATCCGACTGCTCCAAGGTGGGGTCTATCGTGATTTTTGTGCTGTACGTAGCCGTATTTTCAGCTTTGTTTTTATCTGTTATTTCCACTTCCAAATCATATGCGCCTGCCTTCAAGCCAAAGCGTTTCATATCCACAAAATCGAGTCGTTCCACGGCAAGTGGAC